>NZ_JSYF01000309.1:0-3613 GCF_054824225.1 Pontibacter sp. HJ8 | reverse complement strand
GATCACCGAGCCCTCTTTTACATTGGGCATCGTGAATTTTTTGGAGTGCCAGTTTTCCGACTGCTGCTCCTCAAATACTGCGCTTGACTCGAGTTTGTCTTTTGTGACCTTTCCGTTCTCCAGGTTGTAGGTATAGCCTTTAACGGCACTTACCACCTCCCTGCCGGTGCCTCGCTGGTAAAAAGGAACCTCTACATTGGCCCATTCATAACCTGATTTTTTGAGAATCTTGATCCGGGTACGTCGTTCGAATATAAGTTTGAGTTGGTTGCCGATCTGGAAATGCGAAACGCCATAATCAGACAAAACAACGGCTGCCGCGCTGGTATCTTTTTCGTATGCCTGCATCAGCAGTTCTGCCTCCTCCACCTTGCCGTATTTATAAGGCCCCGATTGGGCAAAAACTGCGGAAACAGAAATAAAAAAGACCGCTACTGATAAAAAGTAAAATTTTGCTTTCATAAAAAGTGAAAAGTGTATGCTAGGCAGGCGATAAGCATGCACTATACCTGCCTATCGCCTTTCTTAATTGTTTAAATCGGTTAGCTGGTTATTTTGTGGTTTTCTTCAGCACGATCTGCTCGGCATGCTTGGCCACGATCTGGTTGTAGAATTCTTTCAGGTAAGGGTATTCCGGGGCATAGTATACCGGCTTCAGGATACTGATCTTGCTCATGATCTGCAAGGTGTTGCCCTGCCGCTCAATCATATACATAAACTTACCCCCATTCTCAGGAAGTGCCACGACTGCCCCCTTAGGCGTCTCTTCCACCTCATAGCCGTCGGGCAGGGTGAAGTGACAGACGTAGGTATGGTCGATCGGAACGGCCAGGTCGATCGGATATACTCTGTTTTCCAGATTGAAAGGATTTTCCTTCTCGCCCTGTCCCATCATCGGGTTGAGGTAGATCACATCGACAGGTTGTCCGCTCCCGGCGGAGGTTAGGCTAAAATCGATGTTCAATGATTTTCCCAGGTCGCCTACGTTGGCAAAGGTGGGCTTGCCGATCTTAAAGTTTCCGATCTCTTTGCTGATTTTCTCGGCATACTTTTCCTCTCCTTCGTCCTGAATCGCTTTCCGGAGGCGAAAGGCATTGTAACCGCTGCTGGATTCCCGTGCCTTTCCGACCATTTCGCCACTTGCATGGATGGTCAGTTGTCCGCTAAACAGCTTGGTGTACATGCCAGCCGGCACCAGATCAACCCAGCGTGAGTCACTTTCTTTCATCAGGCGGCCTTCGCCGTTGAGGCAGCGTATCGGCAACATTCCTGCCGGCAGCAAGGGATCGGTGGCATCCAGTAAGTGCTCTTTGTCGCCGATCTTCACATGCGTCACCACATAGTTGAACTTGTTGAGCATGGGGGTACCTTTAGGCGGGCGGCCATGCTCCCGGGTGCTTACCAGAACCGGAGATGCGTCCAGGCCGGCTTCAAGCAGCATGGCTGTCAGCAGCAGGTTGATCTCAGCAGCGCTGCCACTTTTATTTTCGAAAGATTTTCTTAAGCTGTTGGAGGTATAGATGCCATACTTACCATCCCACTTCACTGTCCGCTTCACCAGTTCATGCAGGGCAACCATCTGCTGCTCCGGCTCCTTGTGCTGCGCCACGATGGCGGCTACTTCGTTTTTGAAGAAGCCTTTGCGGTTGAGTTGGCTGCCGAAGCGCTCCTCCTGCATCATCTTCCTGGTCAGTTCGTTCCAGTTACCGGTCATCGTTTTGGGCGCCTCTCCCGGATACTTGACATACTGCAGCTCAAATTCAATCTTGGCCTGGTAGTCGCGCAAGGTCGTAATAAAACTCTCTTCTTTCAGAGCCGGCACATCTTTCATCACCCAGCGGGAAATTGTATTCGGAGCCTCTACATGTTCTGCGCTGCTGGCCGGAACACTCGTTCTGCCTACGGGCTTCTCTTCTTTGACTACCACGGTAAAACGCTCACTGCCCCGGTGGGACTCTGAAATATGAAAAGGCAGATAGCCTTGCTGCAGCTGTTTGTAATTAAAATATTCGGGGATGCGCGTGTTGTATTCGCTCCACACGGTAGGGATCGTTGTCTGGAACTCCCATTCGCGCATGTTGTACATAAAGTCAGAAGAGATGGTATAACTGTACTCGATCACCGAGCCCTCTTTCACGTTGGGCATGGTGAATTTTTTGGCAAACCAATTCTCAGTACGTTGCTCTTCGTGCAGGTTACCGGATTCCAGCTTGTGCTTCACCACTTTGCCCCCCTCCAGGTTGTAGGTATAGCCTTTCACAGCCGAAACTCTTTCCTTATCAGCATTCTTCTGATAATAAGGAACCGAAACATTCGCCCACTCATAGCCGGACTTCTTCAGAATTTTGATGCGGGTGTGCCGCTCAAACATAAGTTTAAAGCCATTGTTGTAGCTGAAGTACGTTTTGCCGACATCAGAGAGCACCACAGCAGCAGCACTGGTATCCTGATCATAGACACGCATTGTGAGCTCGGCATCTTCGAGTTTGCCGAATTTGGCGGGAAGGCTTTGGCCATGCACCTGTGCGATACCAGCACACAAAAGCAGGAGAAGCCCTACATAAAAAGTAGAGGTTTGCAGTTTCATAGGCTCCGAGAGATTAAAGGTTACGCTTTATTTAGTACTTGAATAATCTGATGGCAATACAGTGTGTTGGCAAACCTAAAAAAGCGCAATCCTCACCCGACAACAGCCTCAACAAACCGAATTATAAAATAAATAATATTTATCTATATAAGCAATAGTAGATTTAATTTTAAAAAGATTTTTCAGCATTCCTCCTTATGTTACTTACTTATTTTTCTTAAAAACGTTAAAAAGAAACACGATTATACCTTATTCAGCACCTTCTGTTGCTGTTTACAGGTCACAGGTAGTTGCAGCGTTCAGTTAAAAAACACCACAAAACAATTTTGCATTTGAGTCAGATGAGCAGAACTGTATTTCTTACAATCTTTATACTGGGTTATGTTGTGCTGACTGCCCAGTCCGACGGATCGCTCTCGAAGGGCCAATCAGTCCGGGAAAGCATGGTCAAGGCGTTTGGAGGGGAAAAAAACGTCAACAAGATCCGCCTGATAGAGTATACCGCCCTCGATATCAGCTACCACAGCGACTCTTCCATCACAACCAGCACCAGGTATCGTCTGGACCTGCAACGAAGGTTTATCACCGCCACAACCCGCGAAAATGGGGTAACAGTTGTGAAAGCCATTGACGAGAGCGGGGCCTGGAAGCGCACGAACGGAGAAAAGGAGCCTTTGCTGCCTGAGGAGGAGGAAAAACTAAAACACATTCTGTTCCTCAATTTCCTGTCCATATTACAGAACAAGGACCTGCAATACGAATACGTACTGGTTTGCCAGTACAAGGGACATACAGCCGATGTTGTGCGGATCACGAACCCGACCCAACCCTCGGAGCAAATCAACCTGTTTGTATCCAAAGCAGACGGAACCATACTTGCCTCCAGCCGGCAGGACCCGGATAAAGCCAACCAGCCGATCAGCTATGCAGATGAACTGGAGTACAAGGAGATTGGTCGGGGCATCGTTTTCCCTCACGCCTATCAGGTATTCGTAAACGGCGAGATGGCCTCGGAAGGAAGGATAA
>NZ_JSYF01000308.1:0-2435 GCF_054824225.1 Pontibacter sp. HJ8 | reverse complement strand
CTTTCACTCCTTCTTTTAGTCTCGCTGTGCGTTCCCTTCGCCAAAGCAGACGAAGGTATGTGGCTGCCGATGCTTATCAAGCGCCTGAACCACGCCGATATGCAGAAAAAAGGCTTGCAGCTGACTGCCGAAGAAATTTACAACGTGAACAACTCCAGCCTGAAAGATGCAATCGTACAATTCGGTGGCTTTTGCACAGGCGAGTTCATCTCCGCTGAAGGTCTGTTGCTGACCAACCACCACTGTGGTTACGGCCAGATCCAGTCGCACTCTACGACTAAGAACGATTACCTGACGGACGGCTTCTGGGCCATGGACCGCAAGCAGGAACTTCCAAACGAAGGCCTGTTCGTGGACATCCTCGTGCGCATGGACGACGTGACGGCCAAGGTGCTCGAAGGCATCAACAACAACACACCGGAGCAGGAGCGTATGCAACTGGCTTCGCAACGTATGCAGGCCATTGCCAAAGAAGCCAACAGCAACGGACAGTATGTGACCTATGTGCGTGACTTCTTCAACGGCAACGAGTATTACCTGTTCGTGTACGAGCGCTTTACTGACGTGCGCCTGGTAGGTGCTCCTCCTTCTGCCGTAGGCAAGTTCGGGGGTGATACCGACAACTGGATGTGGCCACGCCATACCGGTGACTTCTCTATGTTCCGGGTGTACATGAGCCCGGACGGAAAGCCGGCCGAGTACTCTGAAAAGAACGTACCATACAAGCCAAAGCACCACCTGCCCATCAACATCGGCGGTGTGGAGCAGGATGACTTTGCCATGGTATTCGGCTTCCCGGGCCGTACCAAGCGCTTTATGACCTCTGATGGCCTGCAACTGGATGTAGACCAGCTGAACAAATCACGCATCAAACTGCGCGAAAAGAAGCTGGCCCTGTGGAAAGAAGACATGGACAAAGACGATGCCACCCGCATCAAGTATGCATCCAAGTATGCCTCTACTTCCAACTACTACAAATACTCTATCGGCCAGAACGAAGGCATCAAGCGCATGAAGACCATCGAAGGCAAGCAGGCCGACGAGCAGAAGTTTCAAGCCTGGGCGGACGCCAGTGCAGACCGCAAAGCCATGTATGGCAGCGCCCTGAAAGAGATGGATGAAGCCTATGCTACGATCGGGAAGTACAACCTCGGCTCTGTATACCTGAACGAAGCCGTGTTGGGCACCGAAGCCCTGTTGTTCGCTTACCGTATGACGGCCATTAACAACGCCCTCAAATCCGGCAACGCCGAGGCAGCCAAAAAAGCCGCTGAAGACCTGAAGCCAAGAGCGGACGCCTTCTTCAAAGACTACAATGTAGCTTCTGACAAGAAAGTGTTTGCCGCCATGATGAAGTTCTACCACGAAGACATCGCCAAAGACCAGCAACCTGAAGCGTTCAAGCAGCTGGTAGCCAAGTACAAAGGCGACTTCAACAAACTGGCAGACCACGTGTACGGCAACTCGTTTGTGGTCAATCAGCAGAAGGTGAACCAGTTCCTGGCCAACCCGACCCAGAAGCAACTGGCCAACGACCCGGCTTTCCAGCTGGTGAACGCCATCATGGAGAACTATACGACCAACATTGCGCCGAAACTGGCTGAAGCCAACGCGAAGCTTTCCAAAGCAAACCGCCTGTACGTTGCCGGCCTGCGCCAGATGAACCCGGACAAGGTATACTACCCGGATGCGAACTCTACGATACGTCTGAGCTATGGCTCTGTGAAAAACTACAAGCCTTACGATGGCGTGACCTACCAGACATTCACTACCATGGAAGGTGTGATGCAGAAGGAAGACCCGAGCAACGAGGAATTCGTAGTGCCGGCGAAACTGAAGCAGTTGTATGAGGCGAAAGACTACGGCCGCTATGCCAACAAGGACGGCGATCTGATCGTGAACTTCATCACCGACAACGACATCACAGGCGGTAACTCTGGTTCTCCGGTGATCAATGGCAACGGCGAGCTGATCGGTCTGGCCTTTGATGGCAACTGGGAAGCGATGACCGGTGACCTGGTGTATGATCCGGAGTATAAGCGTTGCATCAACGTGAGCGCCAACTACGTGCTGTTCATGGTAGACAAATACGCGGGTGCCTCTAACCTGATCAATGAGATGACGATCGTCAACACCAACAGCCCGGGTCCTGCCGAGGCAGGGGTGGCAACTGCTGCTGCCGATGGCAGCGCTGACCTGCTGAATGCTGCCGTTGAAGAAGCGAAAGCGGATCTGGCAACCGGTAAGAAGTCGGTAAAAGTGAAGAAGAAAAATGGCAAGAAGTCAGCAACAGTAGAAGTAAAAAACTAAGCTGCTGCTTTTAAGCTAATGCAAAAGGCGCTGGGGTTATCCTCAGCGCCTTTTTTTGTTGGTCTGAATCAGGATTCTTAGAATTGATAAACCCCTGTAGGGACAGGTCGCGACCTGTCCGCGCG
>NZ_JSYF01000307.1:0-3279 GCF_054824225.1 Pontibacter sp. HJ8 | reverse complement strand
AATTGTTGATTCGCAGCGCGATTTCCACAATCCCAAAACAGCAATTTAGCCATTTAACAATTTAATAATTTAGTACGCCAGGTAATCTTCTTCCTCGTTGTGCTCCACGTCTTCGCAATGCACCACAGCAGCTCTTCTCATAGGAGGCGCCTGCGTTCTGGCCCCTGTTGTTTTGGCCTGCAGCATTTTCTGAACCAGGCGCATACGCTCTTTCTCCAGCTCTTCACGCAGCTGGGTGTCGCGCTCCAGATCGTAGTAGGCGATGCCATCCACAAAGGTCTTTTCGGCTCTGGCATAGATCGAAAGTGGGTGGTTGTTCCACAGCACCACGTCGGCATCTTTACCGGCTTTCAGGCTACCCATGCGGTTGTCGAGGTGCATGAGCTTGGCGGGGTTTAGCGTCACCATTTTCAGGGCTTCTTCTTCGCTCATACCGGCATACTTCACACTTTTGGCTGCTTCCTGATTCAGGCGGCGTGCCATTTCAGCATCATCCGAATTAATAGCTGTTACCACACCCAGTTTGTTCATGATACCGGCATTCTGCGGGATAGCGTCCTTCACCTCCATTTTGTAAGCCCACCAGTCAGCAAACGTGGAGCCGCCAGCACCGTGATCACGCATTTTGTCGGCTACTTTATATCCTTCCAGAATGTGCGTGAAGGTGTTCACTTTGAAGCCCATCTGGTCGGCCACTTTCATCATCATGTTGATCTCTGACTGCACGTACGAGTGGCAGGTGATATAGCGCTTGCCGTTGAGTATCTCCACCAGCACATCGAGCTCGATGTCGCGGCGTGGTTCGCCGGCGGCAGCTTTCTGTTTCTTGGAGAGTTTGCCGTAGTTTTTCCATTCCTGCTCATACTCTTTGGCACGCTGGAAAGCATCTACGTATACCTGCTCCACGCCCATCCGGGTCTGCGGGAAGCGCACGTTGTGCGAAGGAGCGCGGTTCGAGTGCTTCACGTTCTCGCCCAATGCAAATTTGATGAAGCCGTCGGCATTTTCCACAAACAGCTCATCGGGGCTCTTACCCCAGCGCAGTTTGATAATGGCAGACTGACCGCCGATCGGGTTGGCAGAACCGTGCAGCAACTGCGAGGTGGTCACGCCACCTGCCAGCTGGCGGTAGATGTTCGGGTCTTCGTGGTTTACCACATCCATCATGCGTACTTCAGCCGTTACCGCCTGTGTACCTTCGTTCACACCATCCAGAGCGATGTGGGAGTGCTCATCGATGATACCCGGCGTTACGTGTTTGCCTGTGCCGTCAATGACGCGGGCACCGGATTCGCTCAGGTTTTTGCCTACTTTGGCGATCTTACCGTTTTTCAGCAATACGTCAGTATTCTGCAACACGCCTTCCTGCTCGTTTGTCCAGACAGTGGCGTTCTTTATCAACACGGTTTCCTGCTTGGGTAGTTCGGCCTGGCCGAAAGCTTTGAACGGGTATACCATCCCGCCCAGTTCGAGGGCTTGTCTGGCTTCTTTGGCAGCGTCTTTCTTCGCCTTCTCTGTCATGGCTTCAGAGAACTTCGCCGACCACTTCACAGGAGTTGCATCCGGCAATTGGCCGTCGCCCTGAAGATTTTTGTCCGCATACCAGCCGCTCAGACGTACCGTTTCTTTGCTCTTTTTGTCTTTGTTGAAAGTCAGCGTAACCAGGTTACCACTGAAGGTGATCTTACCCGTAACCGTGTCCTGGCCGATCACTTTCAGCTCCGGCTTGTCGGGTGTGCCGGAGATCTGCAGCTTTTTGTCCGGCTGCTGTGCGATCTTCAGAGTATAGACACCGCGGTAGTCGGCCGGAACTTCGGTGATCTTGTACTGGCTGCCTTGCACCCAGTTCTCCAGGATCACGTTGTCTTCGGAGAACAGGTTGCCGCTGGTGATGATGAAGTTGGCCAGCATACCTTTGTTCAGGCTGCCCACCTGCTTGTCTGCTTTCAGCAATTGAGCCGGCGTAGCTGTCAGGGCTTTGAGTGCCTCTTCTTCGGACAAGCCGTACTGGATCGCTTTGCGTAGATTCGGAAGGAAATCTTTCTTGTCTTTCAGATCAGCTGTCGAGAAAGCGAAAGGTATACCTGCCTTCTGCAGCATAGCCGGGTTGGCAGGGGCCATTTCCCAGTGCTTCATGTCGTCCAGGGGCACACGGCGGGCATCGTAGGTATCTTCCACGTTGTAGGCCTCCGGGAAGTTCAGCGTCACGATAAGCGGTGCATTGGTTGCCTTGATCTCTTTGATCATCTGGTACTCATCGCCGCCACCTTTGATGATGTACTGCTTTTTGAACTCATCGCCCACCTTATCGGCACGCAAGGTATTGAGTTTGTTATTGGTTTCGAAGATCTGGGGGAATTTGTTTGCCTCCGCAAAAGCCTTGAGCGAAATGTTCTGCTCCCTGCCCGGGTTCATGCTGTTCCACTGCGCATCAAGGTACGTCTGGCGCAACAGGGCAATTGATCCCATCAGCGAGTTTGGATAATCCTGTGGGGAAGAGCCTTTTTCAAAAGAAAGGGCACCGGCCGCTCTGTCAAGCAGGATTACCTCGTTCTCGCGCTTGTCAGCCAGTGTTACGAGCGTGGCTGTACCGCGGGCGATGCCATCGCGGTGCACAGACAGTACCGTGCCGAAGCCCAGTTTGCGCAACTCCTCGGCCTGTTTATTATCTACCTTAAATAGTTCTACTGCGTTGGTTTCCGGGCGTATGGCCTGGTTCCAGTTGTAGGCTCCCTTTTTAGTAGACTCCTCTTGTGGCGGTGCCATCCAGTTGCGGCGCTCTGCCTTCACTTCCGGCTGCCCGTAGCTGGTAAACATGTCTACCAGGCCGGGATAGATGTGCTTGCCGGCGGCATCTACCACGACAGCTCCGGCAGGTATCTTGATGTTGGTGCCGACAGCCTCCACTTTTCCACCCCGGATGAGGAGGGTGGCTTTGTCTAATGTGGTTTTGTAGTCGGTATGGATGGTAGCGTTGGTGAGCGCTACCAGGCCGGTGCGTTCATCATACACGCCGTTGCGCGGAAATGTCTCCTGCGCCATCACACTGCCGGCACCCAAAGCGAGGCAGGCTGCAATGGTTAAGATCTTCTTCATTATCAGAATAAGGTGAAAGAAAAGTTTATTGTTTAGGTTTAGTGACCCTAATATAAGTATCTATATTAAAAAAATCTATTTATAATTTTTTAAAGCTTACGGATTACACTTTGGCAGCCGCCGCGGGCGCAACCGGAACAGGGCCAGCTGGATAGGGCTGCTTTACCGGATTACATCTGACTT
>NZ_JSYF01000306.1:0-3139 GCF_054824225.1 Pontibacter sp. HJ8 | reverse complement strand
TTAGGTATGGTGAGACTATTTTTACTCTCAATGCTTCTCCTGCTCAGTACTGTCTGCCAGGCACAAGCCCCGGAAGAGAAGCCTGAGGAGAAGCCATACCTGAAGTTGGGCGGAGCCGTGCGTTTTAACTACAACCTCTCTACCTGGAAGCAGGACCAACTGGAACGCGGTGGTGATTTTGGCTTTGACATGTTCCGCATCAATGTCGAAGCCGAGCATAAAGGCATCAAACTAAACGCCGAATTCCGCCATTACTCCCAGGCCTTCGGCGGCTCCTTTCTCAAACAAGCCTGGTTCCAGTACGACTTCTCCGACAGATCGCAGCTACAGGTGGGCCTGAACCAGGTGCCCTTTGGCAACCAGCCATACAACTCCAACAACTGGTTCTTTAACATCACCTATTACGTGGGCTTTGAAGATGACCACGACATGGGCGTCAAGTATATCCGTGATTACGGCCGCTGGCAATGGCAGGCAGCGTATTACAAAAGTGCCGAAGAGTTCGTGTTTGCCTTGACGGACCCCAGCCCCAACCGCTATTCCTATGACGTGACCGGGCGGAACAAGGAAAACAATCAGCTCGACTTTAAAGTAATACGGCGCCAGGGAGATAGCCTGGCTCATGAACTGGGCATTTCGCTGCAGGGCGGGCTACTTTACAACCTCGACACCGAACGCAACGGCACCCGCTACGCCGGGGCAGTGCACTATGAACATAAGGCGAGCCACAGTCCCTGGAACATCAAGCTGCAGGCCATGCTTTACCGCTTTTACCCAAAGTATGCCCCCGGTGCCGAACTGGGCTTCGTGGAAATGGGCGCCTACGGTTCAAATTATAACGTGGCCAACAAAGGGGAAATTTATACGGCAAGTGTCTCCTACCATATTCCTTTACAAACCCGCCTCGTACAAAGTATAGATGTTTACAATAACTACGGCTTTTACCACAAAGGTATCAGAGGTTACGAAAATGCTCACATGAATGTACTGGGTGCCCTCTTTACGGCCGGCCCCATGTATATCTACACCGACGCAGCCTTCGGCTATAATCACCCCTGGCTGGGACCCGAGTGGACGAATGCTTTAGCCACAGGCACGCCTGGCGACACGAAATGGCACATGCGCTTCAACATCAACATGGGGTACTATTTCTAACCTTTGAGGAGAGGATGTATGAGTAAGGTAGAAAGTGATACAAAAAAATCGATGGGCCTGGACGTGAACGGCCCCGTGTTCTGGTCCTCTATCGTGATCCTGGTGGTCAGTATAGGTCTTGTGCTGATTTTCAGGAAGGATGCCGAGGAGTTTTTCAGCGCCACGCAAGCGGCTATCACGGCGAACATGGGCTGGCTGTTTATACTCAGTGTAAATTTGTTTGTGGCCTTCTGCCTGTACCTGGCCTTCAGCCGGTTTGGTAAAATAAGGCTGGGTGGCCGGGGTGCCAAACCGGAGTTCAGTACCCCGGCCTGGTTTGCCATGCTGTTCAGTACAGGTATGGGCATTGGCCTGCTGTTCTGGAGTATCGCGGAGCCCATCAACCACTTCCAGACGCCTCCTATCGAAGAACCCGGCACGCCTGCTGCCGCCCGTCAAGCCATGAATTTCACGTTCCTGCACTGGGGCTTGCATGCCTGGGCTATTTACGGGTTAATGGCACTGGCACTGGCCTACTTTACCTACAACCGGCAGCTGCCCCTTACGGTACGTTCAGCTTTTTATCCTTTTCTGGGAGAGCGCATCCATGGCATATCGGGGCACGTGATCGATATTCTGGCTGTGATCGCGACGCTTTTTGGCCTGGCTACCTCGCTGGGGCTGGGGGTGCAACAGGTTGCGGCAGGCCTTAATCATGTGTTTCCGGCCATTGCGAATACTATCACCACCCAGATCATCCTTATTGTGGTGATCACGGGTATTGCCACGATATCTGTTGTGAGCGGTGTAGATAAAGGCGTGCGCATCCTGAGTGAGTGGAACCTCCGCATCGCGCTGTTTGTGCTCGTAGCCGTCATGGTCCTGGGCCCCACTGTTTTTATATTGGGCTCCTTTGTGCAGAACACCGGATCCTATGTCGGTAACTTCCTGCAGCTCTCATTCTGGAACGAAGCCTATTCCACCCGAAACTGGCAAGGTTCCTGGACTGTTTTTTACTGGGCCTGGTGGATCTCCTGGGCACCGTTCGTAGGCATTTTTATTGCACGGGTTTCCAAAGGGCGAACCATAAAGGAATTTATACTGGGCGTACTCATTGCCCCCTCCCTACTTTGCTTCCTGTGGATGACGGCCTTCGGCAGCACCGCCCTGCGCGACACCTTAACGGGCAATACCGCAATCGCAGACGCCGTGGCATCGGATATGTCAACCGCCCTGTTTGTGTTCTTTGAGCAGTTGCCATTTTCAACTGTACTTAATGTCATTGCGATCATTCTGGTGGCCTGTTTCTTCGTTACTTCCGCCGACTCCGGCTCATTGGTCGTGGTCAGCCTTACCTCCGGCGGCAAGCGCGACCCCTCGTTGGCCATCCGGTTGTTTTGGGCGCTTGGAGGCGGGGCCATTGCAGCTGTACTACTGCTCGGCGGGGGCCTGCAGGCGCTGCAAGCCGCCGTTATTATTACGGGTTTGCCCTTCGCCATCATCCTGTTGCTCATGTGCTACAGCCTCTACCTTGGCCTGGATGAGGAAGCCGAGGAGGAAGAAAAGCTCGGGAAGGCTCAACAGCGCAAGGCATACCAGCAATTGGTAGCCGAAATGCTTGCCAGGCGTGCCCAGAAACAAACTGCCCGAACAGCCGAGGCCAGTCAAGAGAATCCAGTATCCCCAAACCCTGACGTGCTATGATCCCGATAGATGCCATGATGGTCTGCCTCGACCTGACCGACCTCGACGAGAAACTCGTTGCCTTCTCCCGCTCTGTCTGCGAACGCCTGCAGGTCCGGAAAGTATACTTCGTGCACAACATCAAGCTCTATGAGCTGGCCGAGGACTTCCGGGAAATGCTCGGGGATCTGGACCTTGGCAAGGAGGTAGAAGGCAACATCGCCGACATTGTAGCTGAGCAGTTCGGCAACATCACTGACCACGAAATACTGGTCAGCCAGGAGCCCAACACCGAAGTAATACTGGCCGACCTGGTGAGGCG
>NZ_JSYF01000305.1:0-3128 GCF_054824225.1 Pontibacter sp. HJ8 | reverse complement strand
GGAATGCAGATAATCTTGGTGGAGTTGTGGGTTGGACTATGGTTTGAACAACATCATACCAACCTGATAACTGCAAAGAGCAACGTTCTTCAGTATTACCATTAGTATCCCACCACCTTGCGAGTGATAGTCTAATTAAAGAGCCAGCAGGAATTTTTTCAATAGGAGTGTCTAGTCCTACGTATTTAATACTTTTATCAAACCCAAACATATTAGGATAATCATAGCGTGTACCATGAAATTCTTTTTTGGTAAGGTCTTGGTCAGGTATCCAAAATCCTACACTTTGGTTTGGGACACCGTTTACTTCATTAATATAGCCACTTCCATTAGATGTCCAATTCAACAGACCTCCAAATAAGGTGTTGGGACTTCCTCGCCAAATAGGTGCATTAACTTCTGCAAGAAGATCTATCATCTTCATCTCAGAAGTTCCTATATATTTCTTTGATAAAACCAGAATATCTTCAATATGTGGAGCAACTTTATGCTCTCTCTCTTTGTACGTTATGTCCCAAACTTCCTTAATTTCAAAGTCAGTATCATGAGACTGATTATAGCCACTATCAGTAAGCAGTCTCACGGAACGACCTTTATCTGTTACTGCACCAACGCAAATAGCATTGGACATTTGGGTTTTTGAAACAATGAGTACATGCATACTAAAGGTGGTTTATAGTGTAGTTGAAATCTTTGTTAAGCTTGTTTGCTACTATCGACCTGTGGCAAGCCTCAGCCTTTTCCTCTACACAAAATAAAACCACCCTCTTTGCACCAACTTGGTCAAGCTTTTCTAAGAATGTCTCAAAATCAAAGCTGTTGAGAATCCTGTTCTTGTACTCAATAGTAAATACCTTTCCTAGTTCCTGTCTTTCACTCTTTAACTCCTTGTTCTGAGCATCAGCTTCTTTCTGTAAATCCCTGATCTCAGTTGTAGGGGCAAGCTCTAATACATGTCCATACTTTACTTCAAGATCATTCAAGCGAGCCTGCAAGCGATTACTATTAACAAAAGAGTATTTAGCACCACGTACACCACGCCTCTGCCTGATGTCACAGAAAGTGTCTATATGATTGTCGGTAATTTTTTTAAAGAATTCCTCTTCAGAAGTATTGTAGACACCGATTGTATAAAACTCCATTATTCGTATGTTTTGCGGGAAGTAAAATTCGTTTCGTTACCGAATAAATCAAGAGTTCCTTTACCCTTGGTTAGCTCGTTCATCACTATTACCTGTTCTTTGATGCGGTTAGGAGCTATTATATGCTTCATTGATATGTCTTCTTTTAGAAGTTCCTGACCAATAAGCTTGCTCCTGTGGCACTCTTCAGGCTTAGATTCGCTGCACATTACAGCTACTCTTATATTCTTTGCATTAGCAGTTGTTAATCTTTCTAAACCTTCTTTGAAAAAGGACTTAATTTTAATCAAGTCATAGTTTACCTTTCCAGCAATGTAGCATGACCTATCTTCAGGTAGGCCACCTAATTTATCACCAAGGAATACGTAAGTTATACCTGCCTTCTTAAGTTCTAAGTCCAGTTCCGTTTTATTGAAATGAGGATTATATTTTGAGTAAGGCTTTGACCTAACATCTATAAGAAATTGTATTCCAAATGATCGAAGCTCATTAAGAAATTCTTCAATTGGCTTGTTTCCGTGACCAATCGAATAGACTGTTGAATTTTCCATATAATCTAAATTATCGCTCTACACTATACTTTCACTGGCCTGAAAGATCCTCCATTAATAATATTTCAAATATAATATATAGTTCCTTTTATACAAGTTTAAATAAACTTTTTTATAAACTATGAACTAAAAAACGGTATAACATCAATGCTATACCGTTTCATGAAACTACCTGCCTGTTCTATTTAGAGCTTACCGCTAAGCTCAAGATAGTCTTCAAGTAGCTTATCTTTTTTTTCTTGAGCTTGAAGATTTATGATCTCAATCAAATCATCTCTAAACCTATTAGGCTTTGCATATTTAACATTTGCTTTAAAGTACTTAAAAGCCTTGTCTAAATCATAATTATGTTTCTCTAAATAAGCATGTAAAAGAAACATATTTTTTTCGCTACCCTTAAACCTGTTCTTTCTGCTCTCAATTACTTTAGCGTATATATTATCAAGCATGTTCCTGTTTAATGTAACTTCAGAAGTCAATATATCCCATAGGGTAGGTATTTCGCCTTTCGGTATGTTAAAGTGCTGTCTGATTTTCACTAAGGTCTGAAGCTTTGTTTCTATTCTCACGACACGATCGAAGGCTTTTACTACTTGTTCTCTCTGTTCTACTGTGAAGGCATTCAGGAACCTTTGATTCTCTCGCTTATCAAGTGCCAATAGCTCAGGCAATTTAACATAACAAGAGAAGTAATCTCTGTACTCATAAGTAAGTTTGTCTTTAATTAAGTTGAAGGACGTTGGCAGTCCAGCAGACTTATGAGGCTTGTCACCATACCTTGTATAGACCGTTTGGAGTTGAGATAGGTCAAACATGCTGCCTACAGTTGAATGTGGCTGCTTTACCCGTACATCATTTGTTACTTCCAAATAGTTCTTAACATGTCCGTTTACAAATTCATCAAAGCTTATATCCAATTGCTCCGCAATACTTTTATAAACCCTTTGGACAGTGCCTAACGATATTAGCTTCCAGCAGTCTTCAAATAGTACTTTGCTTGATACTTCTACGATTATCACTCTCTTGGTTGGCTTCACTGATATGTCTAAGCCAATCCCATTATACTTGTTCCCAAGGAACCTCTTTTTGCTACTACATATATCTTTATATGTTATTTTAATTTTATCAAATGTGTTTGGCAATCAATTGTAAATTTAGTTCCTGATTTTGAGTGTTAGGATTCACCTCATACAGATAGTAAGTATGCAACTCACAACATTCTCTCTGCATGATTTGATTATACTTCACCATGTATAATATGTAATTCATACTATGGGTCTAATGGACAAAAATGTCCTGCTTCTGCTTAATTTACTTACAGAAGTACCCCAATTATATGTTTCTAATAGGACAAATAAAAATGAATTTCAGTCTATATTAATTAAATTTACAACTAACTGATTATCAATGCCATATATTCATGTTGATGACATCA
>NZ_JSYF01000304.1:0-4333 GCF_054824225.1 Pontibacter sp. HJ8 | reverse complement strand
TCCTAGGCTAAAACTCTTCAACATTCTGTACTGGTATTATAATATTGGAACAAGTCGAAATTAAGGCTAATTTTGCAGAAGGCGGTTCAAAAACTGAGATTTATTCTCAGCGGCACTGCCCTCAGCAGACCAAAAAGAAGGTGGAGGACGGGTGTCCGCCGGCCCGGAAAGTGACAATTAATGCAGCCTTTCCCATTGCTAACGGTGCGCAACCCGCGATCCATACACACTGCTTTTGCAAAAAATCAGGAGAACAGGCAGTCAAACTTTTTACAATTTTCAGCCTCTTTTCACTATCGGTCTGTAAATTAGTAATAAATTTAATTCTGAATAAGTTCTGTTTTTACAAAATAGTATATTCAAAAACCTGGCCGCTTTTAGCGGAGGCGGGTTTGGGAGTGCCACAGCAACAACCAGATTTTGACTAGAGCGGATGTCCGACATTATACATTTATTGCCTGATTACCTTGCCAACCAGATAGCCGCTGGTGAAGTGGTACAACGGCCCTCCTCGGTGGTAAAGGAACTACTGGAGAATGCCATAGATGCCCGCGCCACCAGTGTGCAGCTGATCGTGAAAGATGCGGGAAAGCAACTGGTACAGGTAGTGGACAATGGAATAGGTATGTCGGAAACGGATGCGCGCATGAGCTTTGAGCGCCATGCCACATCCAAGATCAGCTCGACAGAAGATCTGTTCCGGATCCGGACGATGGGTTTCCGGGGAGAAGCCATGGCATCGATCGGGGCGGTAGCCCAGGTAGAACTGAAAACAAAGCCGCACGGTGCCGAAACCGGGACCCGCCTGCTCGTCGAGGGCTCTGCTGTGGTAGGCCAGGAGCCTGCTGCGGTGCCTGCCGGTACTTCCATAGCGGTCAAGAACCTTTTCTTTAACGTACCTGCCCGCCGCAATTTTCTGAAGACGAATGCGGTGGAGATGCGCCATATACTGGATGAGTTTCAGCGCGTGGCGCTGGCTTATCCTGAAATTGCTTTTTCGCTGCATCACAATGAGGTAGAGATCTTCAGCCTGCCGGCCGCAAAGCTGAGCCAGCGCATTGTGGGCGTGTTTGGCAACAACTACAAGGAGCAGATGGCCGGTTGCGAAGAAGAAACCCCCTTTATGAGTGTGCGGGGTTACATCGGCAAGCCGGAGTTTGCCAAGAAGACCCGGGGAGAGCAGTTTTTCTTTGTCAACAACCGTTTTATCAAGAGTGGCTACCTGAACCATGCGGTAACGCAGGCTTACGAGGGGCTTCTGCCAAAGGAAAGCCACCCGTTCTATGTGCTCTTCATCGACATTGAGCCGGAGCGGATCGATATCAACGTGCATCCGACCAAAACCGAGATCAAATTTGAGGACGAAAGAACCGTTTATGCCATCGTGCATGCTGCCGTACGGAAATCCCTGGGGACCCACAACATAGCGCCCTCCCTTGACTTTCAGAGCGATGTGAATTTTGCCCCCTTGCAGCCCATACGGGTGCAGGCTGGTGGCAATGAGTTTGAGCAGGAGGGGACCTTCTCCGGCTTCAAGGTACCCGCTTCCCCCAAACGAGCCAGCTCCGATGGCTGGGAACAGCTCTATGAGCCCTTGCGGCAGGGACAGTCAGGCGGAGCGGAGCGTATCACGTCGGCTTCGGGCATGAACCTGCTCGACGATGCCTTTGCCGTTTCGCCCGCTACCTCCAGCAAAACCTTACAGGTGCACCAGAAGTACCTGCTGGTGCAGGTGAAGTCCGGGGTGATGATCATCGACCAGCAGGCGGCCCAGGAGCGTATCCTGTATGAAAAGTATGTGGCCTCGCTGCAAAAAAAGATGGTCACCTCACAGGCCTTGCTTTTCCCGCAGACCGTGGAGCTCTCACCTGCTGACGCGACCCTGGTGAAAGAACTGTCGGCTGAGTTCCTGGAACTGGGCTTTCAGTTCGAGGATTTTGGCGGCAACACCATCATCCTGAATGCTGTACCTGCCGATGTGCAGGCGGCCAATGAAAAAGAGCTGCTCGAAGAACTGATTGAGCAGTATAAAAACAATTTGGCTACTTTGAAGCTTGATAAGCGGGAAAACCTGGCCCGGGCGATGGCCAAACGGCTTGCTTCCAAGCTGCAGCCGCGTATGTCAGACCTGGAGATGAACTCGCTCGTAGACAAGCTCTTTGGCTGTGAAGTGCCCAACTATACCCCCGGTGGTCAGAAGACCTTGGTGATCCTGGAGCTCGGCCAACTGCAGGAGCTTTTCCTGAAAGGGTAGTTTAATTGTTAACTTGTTGATTGTTAACTTGTTGTTTTGTATCGGGAGTTTAAGAACTTCTGGTACAGGTATAGCCGACAGTACGACAGCCAACGTGATAAATTGAGAGAATAAGATGTTCAACATAACCCCCATGGTCAGGAACCTCCTGATCATCAACGTAGTCGTTTTTATCTTGCAGGGCAATCTATTTGATGCCCGGCAGTTTGCGCTGTATAACTTTTCCTCTGACTATTTCCAGCCGATTCAGCTGTTTACCCATATGTTCCTGCATGGCAGCTGGAGCCACCTATTCAGCAATATGTTCAGCTTGTTCATATTCGGCCCCTTGCTGGAACGCTTCTGGGGTTCGCAGCGCTTCCTGGCCTTCTACCTCATCACGGGTCTGGGTGCCAGCCTGCTCTACTCAGGCGTGCGGTCCTATGAGTTGCACCAGGTGCAGTCAGAAGCAGCGCAGTATGTCGAAAGCCCATCCCCAGCCGGCTTCTATAGCTTTATGGAGTCCCACTATGCAGGCGGCTACGAAAAACGTTTTGCCATAGAATACCAGCGCAACCCGGACAGCGAGGCCTATATTTCAGAAAGCAAAAAAGCCGTTACACAAGTATTCAAGCAGGCATTCAATAGCCCGATGTTGGGAGCATCCGGCGCGGTCTTTGGTCTTCTGATGGCCTTTGGTATGTTGTTTCCAAACTTAGAGCTGTTTCTGCTGTTTCTTCCTATACCCATCAAGGCCAAGTATTTTGTATTGCTTTATGGGGCGTATGAACTCTATGCCGGCTTCAACAGAGTGCCGGGTGATAATGTAGCACATTTTGCACACCTCGGAGGTATGCTGTTTGCGTATATACTCATAAAAATGTGGCAACGCAACGATTACCAGGATACGTAATGTAAACATCAGAGCAAGACTTTAGACATCAAGGCAGATACAGATTAAGAGCCACTTTTGGGAGCAGCGTCCTTATGCGCACACCTTCACCTGAAGCCTTTATTTCTGTCTTACCAGCTAACAGGTACAATGAGTATTATCCAAGACATAAAAGATTCTTTCCGGCAGCCCAACAACACACTTAAGCAGCTTATCCTCATCAACGTCATTGTTTTTGTGGCGCTGATCGTGCTTCGGACGGTGCTGTACCTGACCAGCAGCAGCTGGGCATATAGCGGGCTCATGCGCTTTATCGCGCTGCCATCAGACCCCCTCGTTTTCATCACCCGTCCCTGGACGATCATTACCTATTTCTTTTCGCACGAAGGTTTTCTGCACATCATCTTCAACATGCTCAACCTGTACTGGTTCGGGCAGCTGATCCGGGAGTACCTGGGTGAGAAGAAATTGCTCAGCCTCTACATACTGGGCGGTATAGCAGGTGGATTGCTGTACATGCTGAGCTATAACCTGATCCCTTACTTTGCGGATCGGGCAGCCTTTGCCGTGATGATCGGTGCTTCGGCCAGTGTGCTGGCTGTGGTAGTAGCGGCCGCTACGTTGTTGCCTAACTTCACTTTCAACCTCATCCTGATCGGGCCGGTGCGCATCAAGTACATTGCGGCGTTTCTGGTCATACTTTCCATCTCGGGAGCAGTAGGCGACAATGCAGGCGGTAACATCGCTCACCTGGGTGGTGCGCTCTTTGGTTGGTTGTTTATCAAGCAGTTGCAGCGGGGACGCGACATGGGCCGTCCTTTGCACAGTACGTTCGGCTTCTTTACCAACCTGTTTAAGCGCAGGCCAAAGCTGAAAGTGACGCACCGGCAGAGGGCTACCGTGGGCAATGATTCTCCTTCTTCGTCTTCCTATAGCAGCAGTTACGCCGGCAAACCCAGCCAGATGGAAATAGACCGCATCCTGGATAAGATCTCCAGTTCGGGCTATGAGAGCCTCTCCAAAGAGGAGAAGCAGAAGCTTTTCCAGGCCAGCCAGAAAGATTCAGAGGTATAGCAACCTGTTGTTAGTTGCATCGCTTCGCCTGTTGGTGCGAGCTTGCAAGCTCGTACTTTCTGTGCATTTGGCTCCATCAGGCTTGCTACTAGTTCTGTTGCATAGCTTCACCTGGCCGGTGGGGCCTTACTTTT
>NZ_JSYF01000303.1:0-4310 GCF_054824225.1 Pontibacter sp. HJ8 | reverse complement strand
GACAAGGCGACCGAAAACAAAACAGATCATACGCACCTGCAGACTCCTGCTTCCAGCGCGGCAGAGACCTCCGATACGACGATTCTCCCCACTGACGAAGAGCTGCAGCACTTTACCCCGGACACTGCCGGCCTGATGCCGGAGCCGCAGACGCCGGCCAAACTCCTGATTGCCGGCCGTTTTCACAAGCAGGAAGTATGGCAGGGAGTTGAATCAAAACAGTGGATGGGCCTGGTATACGAAGACAGTACCTTTCAGCTGCGCCCTACCCAACTGCAGGTAACACCTTTCTTTGATCCAATTCTGGACCGGAAAGCTGCCCGGCTGCTATCTGGCCGCGAAATCAGCAGTACTGATTCGAACACGCTGGTGTTCCTGACGGGTATTGATCAGCTGAAGGCCGGCGCAGTGGACACCATGGGCTTCGCAACCGCGGTTGTGCTGCCCAATACGTCCCTCCATATGACATACAAAGGGAAAGCCTATATCTTGATGGCGACAGGAGACAGTGTTCAGGAGGAAAGTTCTGAGTCGTATTCGCTGCAGAACTATAGCTGGAAGATAAGCGGGCTCAAGAACGGAAAAAAGATAACGCAGGAACTGGCCAGCGATGAAAACTTCGAAAGTGCCATCTATGTGCTGCTGTGGGCCGGCGATCTGGACCGGGACGGTATACCGGACCTGCTGACGGACCTCTCCAACCACTACAATGCCTCTCAAATCACCCTCTTTCTTTCTTCGAAGGCAGATAAAGGAAAGCTCTATAAAAAAGCGGCTACTTTCAGAACCGAAGCCTACCCCATACATCCTGCCACGGATACGCTGTAAATTCCCTCTTTTTAACACAACCCTCTGCTTCCACTCTATTTATAACCTTAACTATTTGCCGGCGTTTAATACCTGAATATTCTGAAACAGGTATATCGCAATGAAAAAGCATAATCAGGAGTTAGAGATTGACGAGGATAGTGCCTTCGCAAAGAGTACCTGGACTGCCGAACGTGTCGCCTGGGTGCTGATAGGAGTCCTGCTGCTGGCCGTACTGCTGGGCTTTACCGGCAATGGCGGCGTTACTGGTATAAACAAGCGCACAGCCGGCAGCCAGGCAACAGGTATAGCGGTGGAATACGACCGCTACCTTAGACGCGAGGCGCCTTCCGAAATAAAAGTAATACTATCCGGCACTTCTTCCGAAGCAACAAAGGAACTGCAATTCAACCAGGACTTCTACGATCAGGTGCATGTGGAGCAGGTTATACCTGAACCCACCGAAGTGTCAACCCATGAAAACGGCATCACCTATAAATTTGCCGGGACAGCTCCTATCATGCCTATTATATTTTATCTGCAGCCCAAGCACATGGGTACACATGAAATTCATGTTCAGGCCGGTAAAAGCAGTGTATCTTTTTCTCAATTTGTTTATCCTTAATCTCTTCCTATGGAAACTGTTATCAGGGGGCTGGGAACCTACATATTTCTTCTGATCATCTTCCGCATCAGCGGCAAAAGGACCTTGTACGAAGCCACGGTCTTTGATTTCGTGCTGCTGTTGATCATTGCCGAAACCGTTGATAGCGCCCTGCTGGGCAAAGATGAATCCATCACGAACACCCTCATCCTGATCCTGACGCTGCTCTTTACTGACATTGTCTTCTCGCTGCTCAAACAGCGCTTCGGTGGGTTTGGAAAAGTGGTAGACGGCGTACCGATCATCTTGCTGGACAACGGGCAACTGTTGCATGAACGCCTCCGGAAAGTGCGTGTCGATGAAAGTGATATTCTGCAGTCGGCCCGGGAATTGCAGGGGCTGCAGCGGCTCGACCAGATCAAGTATGCGATCCTGGAAAAAGATGGTAAAATTACCATCATCCCGAAAAAAGAGGAATAAAAAGCAGCAACAGGTATAGGTCTTGCGGCTGCTCCGTTTGTTGGCAGGTACTGACTATGCGATTATTTTTACCGGCTTGTCGTAGAACCTGCGTTTCAGCCAGAAAGCTACGTTGACCAGTAGTATCAGGGCCGGCACCTCTACCAGAGGCCCTACCACACCGGCAAAAGCCTGCCCGGAGCTTAGGCCGAATACCCCAATCGACACGGCAATGGCCAGCTCAAAGTTATTACCGGCCGCTGTAAAAGCGATGGCAGTATTTTGGGAATAATCGGCCCCCACATATTTGCCCGCAAAAAAACTGATCAGGAACATGATGGCAAAGTAGATCACCAGCGGCACCGCGATCAGCAGCACATCCAGCGGGATCGCTACAATAGTGTTGCCCTTGAGACTGAACATAACCATGATCGTGAACAGCAGCGCTATCAGTGTGATGGGGCTGATAGCAGGTATAAACTTATCCTGATACCATGCATCTCCTTTGAGGCGGCGCAGCACCAGCCGTGACAGGAAACCCGCCAGGAATGGTATACCCAGATAAATAGCTACACTCTCAGCCACAGCTGCCATGCTGATCTGTACCACTTCTCCTTTGATGCCAAAGAAGGGAGGCAGCACGGTGATGAACACATAGGCAAACAAACTGTAGAACAGCACCTGGAAGATACTGTTGAAGGCCACCAAACCGGCAGCATACTCTCGGTCTCCTTCTGCCAGTTCGTTCCATACCATCACCATGGCAATGCAGCGGGCCAGGCCAATCATGATCAGGCCCACCATATATTCCGGGTAATCGTGCAGGAACAGGACAGCCAGCAGAAACATCAGCACCGGACCTACCAACCAGTTGAGCACCAGCGAGACCGCCAACACTTTTAGGTTGCGGAACACTTTTCCAAGCTGCTCATAGCGCACCTTTGCCAGGGGCGGATACATCATCAGGATCAGGCCAATCGCAATCGGGATATTGGTCGTGCCACTTTGGAAGGAGTTGATAAAACGTTCTGCTGCCGGTACAGCATATCCCAGCGCCACGCCCGCACCCATCGCCAGGAAAATCCAGAGGGTCAAGTAGCGGTCCAGAAAAGACAGCTGCTTCCGTTTGATGGTTGGATTACAGGTATGGCGCATGAAAGGAGTTTAAGAGTTTGAGAGTTTAGGAGGTAAGAGTTAGAAAGTTAAGAAGTTAGGAAGGTATAGGTCGCGGCTTGCCCGAATCATGCACCTAACAATTAACAATTTAACCATTTAGCAATTCAACAATTAACAATTAACAATCAATAAGCTTTGCGGAGCATGTCTGCAAATTCATCCGGCAGCGGGCTGGCCTCTACCGCTTGTGCCGCTTTCTCGACATCATACGCCACCCGTACAAATTCTACCTGCATACTTGCGGCATCAGCCGTATGGCTCTTCTCGTCCAGTGTCAGGAGTACGTAGCAGGCGCGCGGGTCGCCGTCCTTTGGTTTGCCCACAGAGCCCAGGTTAATGGCATGCCGGTAGCGTAATTGACCGGCAACCGCATAAGGCACTTGCCGGTGATAGGGCTTGTGCGTATGGCCGAAGAGCATGACATCGGCCTGTGCCTCCTCGAGCAGGCGCTGCAGGCTTTTCTCCGGGCGGTCTTCAAAAAGGTACTCATTTATCTTGCGAGGGCTGCCGTGTACCATGAGGATGCGTAGCTTCTCTCCTTCCTGCACTTCGAAATCGAGGCGCATGTGGCGCGGCAGCAGGCGCAGGTAGCGGCGGTTCTCGTCGGTGATGATCCTGTTGGTATATGCGATGGATTGGTTGCCGCGCTCCCTGTCATCTTCGGTTTTATAGGCACAGCCACAGTCGCCGCTATGCAAACCTACTCCTTCGTCGTAGTTGCCGGCCAGTGTGGGGATGTGCCGGCGCCGGATGGTTTCCACCACCTCATTCGCCCAGACATTGTACCCCACCAGATCGCCCAGACAATAGACAAAGTCCGGCTGCTTTTGGTCCATGTCCTGCAGCACTGCCTCCAGAGCTGGTAAATTGGCGTGAATGTCGCTGAAAAAAGCTATGCGCATAGGTCTATCGATAAGGTATAGGAGAGCTTAGCAGTCACAATCGTAGCTGGAAGCGATGTGCTGGAAGAACTGGTTCATAAGCGATTTTGCTTTGGCAAACTGCTCCTTGTCGATGCAGTAGCAAACGGTCAGGCCATCAATTGTTCCTTTGATGAGTCCGGCGCTCTTGAGTTCCTGCAGGTGCTGCGAAACGGTGGTGCGGCTCAGCGGCAATTCCTGGGCTATGTCGCCGGAAATACAGCTTTGCGTTTGTGCCAGGTGCTGCAGGATCGCAATGCGGGCCGGATGCGACAAAACCTTTGCCAGCCGTGCCAGTTCCTGCTGCTCTTCTTCAAATGCCGTTGCTTTGGTATAAGTCATTT
>NZ_JSYF01000302.1:4735-12309 GCF_054824225.1 Pontibacter sp. HJ8 | reverse complement strand
TACCTATACCTATACCTATACCTATACCTAACTCATCCTGACTCCAATGTCTTTAGGTGCTTCTGCCGGCACTGTTCAAGGTATGGGAGTTAGAAAATCAAAGAAGATGGCAAGTTCAAAAAGGAGTACAAGGACGGATCTGGTGCATGTGCGTAATAGGAGCTTAAATGCGTACCTTTGCTGCGAACGTACTTATACCTATGTCATCTTTTGAAGATTTTAAACTCAGCCCTGCCCTGCTGCAGCAATTAGCCGGGCTGAATTATCATACCCCCACTCCCATTCAGCAAGCCGCCATTCCGATCCTGCTGAAAGGAAACGATGTCGCAGGACAGGCCGAAACCGGCAGCGGTAAAACAGCCGCCTATGGCTTGCCCATCCTGCACCAGGTCAACCCGGAACTGCAGGCGGTTCAGGCATTGATCATTGTGCCTACCCGGGAACTGGCCGTGCAGGTGCGCCAGGAGCTGAAACAATTTGCACAGCAGATCTCCAACCTGAAGATCAGTGCTTTTTACGGTGGGCACGCCTTTTCCCAAGAGCGGGCATCGCTTGCCTTCCCGCCACAAGTGCTGGTGGGTACACCTGGCAGACTCACGGACCATTTATACCGGCGCACGCTTGACCTGAGCCAGGTGAAACAGCTGGTGCTGGACGAAGCAGACAAACTGCTGGAAATGGGCTTTGCCGAAGAGCTGGATCAGATCATAGAAGCTCTGCCGCCCAAGCGACAGTCTATCCTATTTTCGGCCACCATGCCGGAAGCCGTGAACAAACTGATAACCGAATCGCTGCAGAAGCCGCAGTTCGTACAGGTATCACCCAATGCTATACCTGACCAGGTTAAACTGATGGGTATAAAAGTGCAGCAGGCCGAAAAGCAGCAGGCTCTCCTGGCTTTGTTAAAAGGTATAAATCCGGCAGGTACGGTTGTTTTCTGTAATACCCGAGGGGCTTCGGATGAGGTAGCCGGTATGCTCCGCCAACAGGGCTTTGCAGCCAATGCGCTGCACGGCGGTATGGAGCAGCCGGACCGTGACAAAGCCATGACCCTCTTCCGCAACAGCACCACGCAGGTACTGGTAGCTACCGATCTGGCAGCACGCGGCCTCGACATCGCATCCCTCAATACCATCATCCACTACGAACTGCCTGATGACGAAGCTGCCTACCTGCATCGCAGCGGCCGTACCGGCCGGGCAGGCAGAAACGGTGTAGTGTATACCTTTGCTACACAACGCGACGAGAAGACGCTGCGCGAATGGGGCCTGGTGCGTATGGACGAATGGCTTACACCCGATTTGCTGGCTGCACGCGCCTCGGAGGCAACGCCTGAGGTGGCGGAAGACTTCACAACCCTGCACATCAATGCCGGCAGAAAAGATAAACTCAGCCCCCGCGACATAGTAGGTGCCCTGATCGCCGAAGCAGGCCTGAAAGCCGACCAGATCGGCAAGATCGAAGTACAGGACAAGGCCAGCTTTGTAGCCGTACCGACCAGCCACAGCCAGCACATTGTGACAGCACTCGGCAATGGCAAGATCAAGGGCCGGAAATTCAGAGTAAGCATCGTTTCTTAAGCGAAATTTTTCCTGTATACCCGATCTTTTGTTGCTCGGGGCCGAAAGATTAAATTTATAAGATTAAATCCATAAAAGCCCGGGCCATCTGTATGCGCAGAAGGCCCAGGCTTTTGGTAATGACTCCTTGCGGACTGTGCCTTAATTTCTTTTGTTGCCGCAACTTTTGGAACGGCTTTTTTGGCGCCTCAGGATCTGGCAAATGCGGCTCGTTTTGTCCGTGCTGATGCTTACTTTTTTAAAGACCCTGTCAAAATAAATTTCACCTAATCCAATAAGGTTGCCCATCTTTGCGTGATAAAGTAAATCAACGGTATAATGATGAGGAAACTACTGGCAATCTTTTTTTGCTGCCTCTGGTTTGGAGGCGTACAGGCACAGGATCAGACAAAGACTCAGCAACAGACACAGACGCAACAGCAGCAACAGGTTAAAGAGGACAAGCTGGCCCGCCTGATGAGTGAGCGCGAACAACTGATATTGGAATATCAGTATTACAGCCAGCAAAACAGCAGTTTCTGGGGCAAGCAGTCCAAGAAAGACCTGATCAATATCGTCAACACGCTCAAAGAAATTATCCGGAAGGATTCTGAACTGATCTCAGCTGTGAAAGAGGTCAGTATCCGGAAGATTGCAGAAAGCACCGTTGAAAGCCAGCGCACAGGCAAACAGACAGTACAGGACGAGCGCCTGATCAACAACCGTATAGCAGACCTGCAGGGCCAGATCAAGACGCTGCAGAGCCAGAGCAAAAAGCGGGAACGTGTCATCCTGGATCTGCAGGAGCAGCTGAAAGCAACCGACGAGGTGCGTTACGGCAAGGACAGGGTTATTGCTATCCTCTCCGTCGTAGGCTTTATATTGTTTCTTTATGCCGTTTTCCTGCAGGTACGACTCAGCAAAAAAGCTGCTCCCAAAAAACGCAAGAAAGCCTAGCCACGTAAGCAGCGTTGGTATCGCGGCAAAATGTATTCCGAAAATCAGGTATAGGTAATTCAGGATACATTCTCATTGGAACAGGAATTATTTACCGTATACTTTTTGTTATAAAACGATGCCTTTCAGCAGGCGGACATGTTTGAAATAAAAGCAAATGACAAGGCTGGCGCTTCTACACCAGCCTTTCTTTTTTGATTTAGATGATCGATATTTTCAAGGAACTGAAGCAGGTACAGGAACTGCTCAAAATAGAACAGGAAGAAGACCGGCAGCAGTATAAACTCAAAGCCCTTAAAAGCACCATTAAGGAGCGGAAGGCCATGGGTTTGTGCTGGTATCCGGTGGTGATTTCCAAAGAAGAGATAGGGTTTGGCAACAAGGTGGTGCTGGAACTGGAGCGTACTTCGGACCGCGACCAGCTGCACCTGTTTCAGACCGGCAAAACGGCTTCGCTTTTTGGTAACAACGGCGAACGGACCAGCCTGAGTGGCGTGGTAGTGGGCCTCAAGCGCAACAAAGTACTGTTGGCGACCAACAAGGAGGACCTGCCCGACTGGGTGGATGGGGGCAAACTGGGTGTGGAGCTGACCTTTGACGAGATGAGCTACCGCGAGATGGAGTATGCGATGAAAAAGGTGCAGGAAGCGCAGGGCAACCGCCTGGCGGAGCTGCGCGATATACTCCTGGGCATCAAACCAGCTACCTTCACAGATGAGCCTCTGGATGAAATTCAGGTGCTCAATGAGTCCCAGAATGATGCGGTACGTAAAATAGCCCAGGCCCGGGATGTAGCCATCATTCACGGTCCTCCGGGTACCGGCAAAACAACTACGCTGGTACAGGCGATACTCCATACCTTGAAAACGCAGAAGCGTCTGCTGGTAACGGCTCCTTCCAACACGGCCGTCGACCTGCTCACGGAGAAACTGGCCAATGAGGGCGTCAATGTGATCCGGATCGGAAACCCTTCGCGGGTGTCGGATGTGCTGCTGGAGCATACACTGGATGCGCAGGTTATGGCGCACCGTGCTTTCAAGGATCTGAAGAATCTGCGTAAGACAGCTGCCGAGTATAAGCGCATGGCCTTCCAGTTCAAGCGGCAGTTCGGGCACCAGGAGCGCGCGCAAAGGCAACTTTACAAAGCCGAAAGCCAGCGCCTGCTGGATGAAGCCGATAGTGTGGAGCACTACATCACGGATGACCTGCTCGACAACGTGCAGGTCATCACCTGTACGCTGGTGGGTGCCTCTAACAAGGCCATACGCCACCTGAGCTACGATACCGTGTTCATAGACGAAGCGGCCCAGGCGCTGGAGCCCGGCTGCTGGGTGCCGATTACGCGTGCCAACCGCGTGGTACTGGCCGGCGATCACCGGCAGCTTCCGCCTACTGTTAAGTCATTGGAAGCGGAGAAAGGCGGCCTGAGCGTGACCATGTTTGAGAAGTGCATCGAGCGGCAGCCGAATGTATCGGTCATGCTCAAGACGCAGTACCGCATGCATCATCAGATCATGGAGTTTTCGAACCAGCAGTTCTACAACGGCGAACTGGTGGCACACGAAAGCGTCCATAGCAGCGACCTGCATGGCTACAGTTCGATTTTTGCGCCGGACATGGCGGTCGAGTTCATCGATACGGCAGGCTGTGGCTTTAACGAAACGGACATGCCCGAAACCATGAGCTCCGCCAACCCCGAAGAGGCTGATCTGCTGCTCAACCACCTCTCACTTCTGCTCCGCAATTACCAGGAAGATGAGGAAGTGGCTCCTTTGAAAATCGGAGTGATTGCGCCTTACCGTGCCCAGATCAACTACCTCCAGGATAAGGTAGAGCACACGCCGCAGCTGCATGAGCTGGTCAAAAAGCGGCAATTGTCCATCGGTACGGTCGATAGTTTCCAGGGGCAGGAACGCGATATCATCTGCATCAGCATGGTACGGAGCAACGACAGAGGCGAGATCGGGTTTCTGGCAGACATCAGGCGCATGAACGTAGGCATGACTCGTGCCCGCAAAAAGCTGATCATGGTGGGCGATAGCGCTACCTTGTCCCTCCATCCTTTCTTTGCGGATATGCTGACCTATATGGAAAGTATCGGGGCATATAAAAGTGCCTGGGAACTAACTGAGAGCCTGCCCTAACGTAGGTAATAGAGTAAAATAAATTCAGACAAGGCTGCAGACAGGTTCAGAAAGTATTTCAAGCGCTATGGTTCTCCGGTTAAACTTTCTACCTTTCTGACGCGAAATAAAAAAATAAACCCATGAAAATTGAAAAAAACAAGGTGGTTACGCTCTCGTACGAGCTTCGTATTCAAAACGAAAAAGGTGAGCAGAGCCTCGTAGAAATAGCAAATGATGATAATCCGATGGTATTCATATACGGCATGAGCGGCCTCCCGGAACAATTTGAAGAGAACCTGGACGGACTGAATGCCGGTGATGCTTTTGACTTCAAACTGGAAGCTGAAGATGGCTATGGTGATTATGATCAGAATGCGGTAGTGGAGCTTCCCAAAAGTGTGTTTGAGATAGAAGGCAACGTGCCGGACAACATGCTGGAGGAGGGCAACTTCATCCCGATGGCAGATAGCGAAGGCAACCAGCTACAGGGCCGTGTCGCTGAAATTAAAGACGATGTGGTCGTAATGGACTTCAATCATCCGCTGGCCGGCAAAGAGCTTAACTTCAAAGGCAAAGTGGAGAAAGTCCGCGACGCTACACAAGAAGAGCTGGACCACGGCCACGTACACGGCGAAGGCGGCCATCACCATTAAGAATAAAAACTTTCAAAAAAGGAGCTCCCGCAAGGGCAGCTCCTTTTTTATTTACTCAAGTCCCTGCTTCACCTCTCCCACATAGGCAATCAGTTCCGGAAAGAAAACAGAAAAATCCGCATTATATAGCCTGTAATTCAGGCGTAACTCCTCTCCTGCCGTCTCCATACCTGATTCAAAAGTCGTTCTCCTGCTGAGCCCGCCCAAGGCCTGCCCTATACCTGCTATCTCGGCATAGGAAAGCAGCCAGTTCTGCTTCATCATGTAAGGAAAGAAATACTGTACCTGCTCCGGCAGATGCTCCAGATGCCGGTTGATCATGGTATAAATGCGGGAGGTATAGCTCTCCAACGACTCAGACGAAAACTCTTCAAACCGGCTTGCCAGGAAATGATCGAAATACAGATCGGCCACTACAGGGGCATACTTCTTATAAAGTGGCCGCAGCCGGGCCTTTGTCTCCCCAACCACCGGGTGCGTGTCGGTATAGGTATCGATCAGGCGGTGCAGCCTGATGCCGCGGGCTATACCCGGGCTATAGCGGGCGGCCTGCTTTCCTTTGACAGCATCGGCTATGAAGTTGCCCAGCAGGAGTTCTTCGTCGCTGCCGGATAGAAATATATGGGCCAGGTAATTCAAGTTAATTCGGTATTGGTATAACAAATACTTTTTTGCCTGGTTGTAAAGCAGGCAGGTATGGGAGACCAACTCTTTGCAGGATGCTCCCGTACTCAATTACAAATCCAATTTACAACATTATCGCTATGAAAAACGAACCAAAAGAGAATCTGAATAAGTTAATAGAACTCATCAAGGACATAGACTTCACGATGATGACCACCGTCGATGACGATGGATGCCTTCGTAGCCGCCCCATGAGTACGCAAAAAGTAAGTGAGGACGGGGTGATGTGGTTTTTTACCGGTTATGAGTCCGGCAAGTCGCACGAGATAGAACATGACTCCCATGTTAATCTCAGTTACGCGAAACCTTCAGACAACGTGTTTGTATCCGTTTCGGGCAAAGCGACCCTTACCAAGGACAGAGCCAAAATAGAAGAGTTGTGGTCACCTGCGTTAAAAGCATGGTTCCCAGGCGGTAAAGACGATCCCAATGTAGGGCTTATTAAAGTTGTGATTGAGAACGCTGAATACTGGGATTCACCCAATAGCGCCGTGACGCACCTGATCGGTTTTGTCAAAGCGACGTTATCCGGAGAGAGCTATGATCCGGGCGAAAACAAAAAGATCAATATGTAGCCTTCACCCGGAAGCGTACATAAAAACTGAAGCACCTGCCGAACAATTGTGTATGGCAGGTGTTTTTGCTGAAAGCATTTTATAACTTGCTGTTCCTCCTACCCTTTTAATTCCAACTACCCTTGCGATCCTTCACCAGTAAAACCGACCGCCTCACCACCCTGACCCTTTTCGGTTTCAGGGACGGCCACATCCGATGGGGATTAGCCCAGATGGGTACCTCCGGTGCGCAACTTAACCAGGTTCCGGGTATCTTATTTTTCAAGCTGCTGGGCAGCGGGCATGGCAAAGGCTTCAGCATCAAACCTAACCTGAAACGCTATGGCCTGCTGTGCACCTGGGAAAGCGAGGAGGCAGCTGATGAATTCCTGGAACGTTCGGAACTGATGCTCGAGTACCGCCTGCATAGCAACGAAATCTGGACCGTGAAACTACTCCCGCTGCAGGCGCATGGGCTTTGGGATAAGCTGCAGCCTTTTACGCCCCAGCTGCAACCGGAAAAACCGGATGGCCCTGTGGCCGTACTGACGCGTGCTTCCATCAACTGGTTGGCCTTACCGGATTTTTGGCGCTATACCCCCAAAACTAGCAAAGCGCTGGAGAAGGCCGAAGGGCTGATCTGCTCCATCGGTCTGGGAGAGTTGCCGCTGGTACGGCAAGCTACGTTCAGCGTATGGGAATCAATAGAGGCGATGAAACAGTTTGCTTATCAAGATCCGCTGCACCTGGAAGTCATCAAACGGACTCGTGCAAAAAAATGGTACAGCGAAGAACTCTTTGCCCGATTTAAACCGGTCGATAGTCAGGGCTTCTGGAACGGGGTTGATCCTTTGGCAACCCCGGTAGCTGCCAGGATCTAGTTGCAGGGTGTATTGCTTTTTATATCTGCCCTCCCCTTAGCGTTTGAACCGGTTCAGTATATCTTCCATCAGGTCTACCTGAATTTGTTGTATCTCGAGTAGCCGCTGGTTCTGGTGAACGATCAGGTGGTCAATTTTTTCGTGGAGCAGCCTGATTTCC
>NZ_JSYF01000302.1:0-4725 GCF_054824225.1 Pontibacter sp. HJ8 | reverse complement strand
CTCAATTCGGATCTGAAGGCACGCGAGCAGCGCCTGGCAGAACTGCAGCGTATCCTCGATGAGAAAGACAAAGCAGTGAATGCGCTTCGCTCCAAAGTGAGCAATGCCCTGCTTGGCTTCAACGACAAAGATCTGACTGTGAACATCCGCAATGGCAAGGTATACGTGTCGCTGGCAGAGCAGCTGCTCTTCAACTCCGGCTCTACCAAAGTAGATCCGAAGGGTGTAGAAGCGCTGAAGAAGCTGGCTACTGTACTCAAAGAGCAGCAGGACGTGAACGTGGTAGTAGAAGGACACACGGATGATGTGCCGATCGCCAAAGGCACCGTAGGGATGCAGGACAACTGGGATCTGAGTGTGCTGCGCGCCACAGAGATCACCCGTATTCTGACACAATCAGGCGTGCAGCCGGACCGGGTGACGCCATCCGGCAGAAGCTTATACGTGCCGCTGGACAATGCCAAAACAAAAGAAGCGCGCCAGAAGAACCGCCGCACCGAGATCATTCTGACCCCTAAACTGGACGAGTTGTTCCAGATACTGGAGAATGCCTGATCCTCTTAAATAAAACAAAAACGCCAGCCTCATCCGAAGCTGGCGTTTTTGTTTTATACCTAATTAAATAGATAACTACTTATCTTTTTAAGGCGAGCAAGCTCACAGGTTTTGATTTTGGATTTCAACTGTTTAATCGCGAACAGCAGCTCCCCTCTGACATATATTTTTAGTCTCTATACCTTTACTGCTATACCTCCAGTTCTGAAACTTGTGCTATTGGCACTTCTTCGACAGGTATAGGTTTAGGTATAGCTACACCTACAGGTTTCGGCAATAGGCGGTGCAGCAGCGGAAGCAGCAGGTAGTAGAGCAGTAAGCCGATCGGCAGCGCCATGATCGCCCAGGCAGACACAGCAGCCAGATTGGCCAGCCACAGCTTGTTGAGCGCCTCCAGCCAGTCCGCCCGGAACATAGCCAGCATCTCATCCAGAGACATTTTCAGCTCAGCCATCCCGAACATAAAGATTCCGGCTTTCACGAAGGGGATAATCAGCAGCAACTGCAGCGGGTGCACCAGGTAACTAACCAGTACCGTCGCAGCAATATTCAACCGAAACCGGGCAGCCAGTGCCGTCACCATCACGGTCGTAACTCCAAACATCGGAACCACCCCCAGTGTTGTGCCGACAGCCAGGGTCGAAGCCAGCTTTTGCGGCGTCATCCCCTGCTTCAGCAGGTTCATAACAGGCTGCGCGATCCTGCGCCTGAAAAAATGGGTGATGACGTTAGCTGACACTGAAGGATTGATTATAAGATGAAATAAGTAGATGGAGAAATAAAGAGAGCCTCTCTGTTAGGAAGACGCCTGAAAAAGCAAAACAGTTGCACCGGCAACCACATAAATTATGCCAGTATATTAGTTTCTTTTAATACTGGAGTACAGGTATAGTAACCTCCTGCTGCGGCTTTTGTTTCAGCTGAGTTTGCGGTTCATAGAACGGAACAGTGTTTATTTCTATCCGACTTTTGGATCAGGTTTGCCCCTAGTACAATTATCGGCCATTTCAGACTTTATAAAGGCACAATTACTCAAGTTAATTCAATATTAAATAAATTTAATTATGTTTGTGCTTATATAAATCAACTTACCGTATTTACTGGTGCCCCTGCATTTCATCGGGCTCTGCTATACCTATGGCCTTGGCCACAGGTATAGCAGACTCAACCTGATCGCAAATCTGAAAGAAAGAAGCAAAGTCACCTATTAACCCTGCAGCTGCTATGATTACGTATGATTTCTCAAATAAAATAGCTCTTGTTACCGGAGGCAGTTCCGGATTAGGCCTTGCCACTACAAAAGCCTTTGCCGAACGTGGTGCAACAGTGGTGATCGCCTCACGCGACGCTTTCAAAGCCCAACAGGCAGTGGATTCTATTAAGGGCAATGTAGTGTATATGCAGACGGACCTGGAGCAGATGGCGGAGGTATACCAGCTGTTTGAGCAGATCGAGTCCCGCTTTGGCCGACTGGATATCGCCATCAACAATGCTTCAGGAGAATCCGGTATTGGCAAACCTCTCCCGGCGTTTACGGAAGATGAATTTGACAGCACGATCAATCTCAACCTCAAAAGTGTGTGGTTGTGCATGAAGAAGGAAATTGAGCTGATGCAGAAAAATCCGGATGCCGGAGGTCATATTGTGAATGTATCTTCTGTAAATGGCCTGGGCGGTGTAGAGTATGGGTCCCTGTACGCCGCTGGCAAAGTCAGCTGCTCTGGAGCTTGTCCATACTTCTATTTCAGTGGATGTGATTGTGCCGGGAGCCTTCGATACGCCATTGCTCCGAAAAGCGATGGAGTCACAGACAGGCGGTGACCCTGAAAAACTTCCATTGATCCGGCAGCAGTACGAGCAGAGGATCCCGAAAGGCCGCATAGGCTATCCGGAGGAATTTGCCGAAACCATCCTTTGGATATGCTCCGGCAAAAGTCCCTACATGAGCTGCCATACCTTCATTATGGATGGTGGCATGAGCAGCCGGATGCGCTAGGTTTTGTAAGCCAGCGAAAGGATAAGCTTTGGTATTACGTTGACTTAAAGCGTCGGCTGAAAACTGCCTTCGGATCCGCATATAGGTAGCGGCCCTACTCTCAGGTATAGCCGTGCGCTTTTTTCCTGCCTTACAGGCGCACAGCAGCCGGACTACCTGATCCCCTTCCGAAGCAGAGCCAGCTTTTTCCGTTTCCGGTAGGGGCGCCAGGCGATCTGGCGCGCCGGCATGCTGTACAGCACAAGACCACCCATGATCAGGAACATACCGGTGTTGCCCAACCAGTTGGGCCAGGCTATACCTAAGAGCAGCACCTCCCCGATCACCGTCATCAGGATCTCGACCGACTGGGTCGCTTCTACGGCTGCCAGACCAGCACCATCGGCACGCGCAATGTGCATGGCCTTAAAGAAAAGAATACAACCGATAACGCCCGAACTCACCGCAATCACCAGCACAGACACCAGTTGCTGTTGCCCCGGCAGCCCAACTTGAAAATAACCATAGCCCATCAGCAGAAACTGAACCGGTATACTACCAATGGCCGTGCCGGCTACCCGCTGCATGGCGCTCAGTTGATATCCCTGTTCCTCCACATGCAGCATGAGCTTGCGGTTTGCCAGTGGCCAGAGAAAAGCAGCCAGCAGCACCAGAACCACGCATATCAGCAGCTGATTCCCAGAGTAAGCACCATCCTTCTGGCTCCACTGCATCAGAGCTATACCTACCAGGATCAGGAGCGACAGCAACAAAGCCCGCACAGGAATTCTGGCCCGCTCGTCTGCGTAAATGAAAGGCGCCAGGAGTATGCCGGCCACAATGGTGAACTGGAAAACGCCTGCCACCAGCCAGCCTGGTCCGAAGGAGGCGGCATAGGTCAGAAAAAAGTAGGTCACGCCAAAAGCAATGCCACCCCAGAGCACCCATGCCCTCAGCTGCTGACGCATCACCCGGAGAAGGGGCGTCAGCTGCCCTTTGAACTGCAACATAACAGCAAGCATCAGGACCAGCAGGAAGGAACGCAAACCTGCCGTCCAGGCCCAATGGCCCCCGTTGGAAGCCAGAAAGCTGTTCATAATATAAGTAGAGCTGAAAAACACGCTGGCCAGCGAGCCAATCGCGATTGCTTTTAAATTATCCTTTTTCTGCATAGCTGCCTTATTTTGACAAAGGTACAGTGGTCAAGCCCCTAGGCCACAGGACGTTCATCTCTATGCATGGTACTTTCGGAACCACTTTGACGTAATTGTAAGGGAGTCATGCCTGTCATCCGTTTGAAAAAGCGCACAAAATAAGAGTCATCCTCAAAGCCCAAGGTATAGCCGATCTCCTTAACAGACAGGCTTGTGAAGTAGAGCAGGCGCTTGCTTTCGATCAGTATCCGCTCGTGTTGCAGGTCGGACACGGTTGTCTGGAGGTACTGCCGGCAAAGGCTGTTCAGGTGCTTGGGTGTGATGTTGAGTGCATCTGCATAAAAGCCGATGCTCGGATGCTCCCGGTAATGGGTCTCGATGAGACTGCTCAACCGGAAAAGACGCTCACTGTGCCGGGCAGGCGTTAGCTTGCTGATCTGAAGATGGCTTTCGCGGAGCAGGTACTGCAGCAGAATGTAGAGGTAGCGCGAAAGTATGGCGCCACCGGGGTTGGCTTCCTGCAGTTCCTCCTGCATGAGCCGGACCAACTGCAGAAAGGTATGCTTCAGTTTCCCAGGCAGATCCAGGTAGGGGTGCTGGTAGACCGAACTGAAAATCACAAAGACATCCTGCGCACCTATACCGGTGGTTTGCAGAAACGCCTCCGAAAAGGAGATCAGTATACCTCTCTCCTGCTTTGCCTCCCGCTGATGTGCCTGGCCCGGCCGCAGCATAAATAACCTGTCGGCAACAAGCGGATAGCGACGGAAATCGATGAGGTTGTCTCCCCCTTTGGTATCCTCCACAAACATCAGCATGTACGCGTCGTGCCGATGAGGTACTTGCGAGAGTTCACTCGAATACGCTTCCAGTGGCTCGATGTTGAGGGGTTGCTGGCGGAGCAGGTCCTGGGTAGGCAGTAGTTTTTCAGTGGGTGACTTCATCGGCATGTGCTAAGATGACCCTAAGATAAAGCAAAATCCAGAGCGAATGGAAATTGTATCGAGGCTGTACCTATACCTATACCTATACCTATACCTA
>NZ_JSYF01000301.1:0-23226 GCF_054824225.1 Pontibacter sp. HJ8 | reverse complement strand
GAAGCGCAAAAAAAACCCCTGTGGTGGCAGGAAGGGATAATCTATCAGATCTATCCCAGGTCATTTCAAGACAGCAACGGCGATGGCGTAGGCGACCTGCAAGGTATAATCCAGCGCCTGGACTACCTGCAATCGCTCGGTATCAAAGCCATCTGGATCTCCCCTGTCTTCTCCTCCCCCATGGCAGACTATGGCTACGACATATCCGACTATTGCGATATCCACCCGCTTTTTGGCACCATGCAGGACCTGGAAGAGCTCCTGGAAGAAGTACATGCCCGTGATATGAAACTGATCCTGGACCTGGTGCCCAACCATACCTCCGATCAGCACCCCTGGTTCCTGGAAGCAAGAGCATCGCGTGACAACCCAAAACGGGACTGGTACATCTGGCAGGACGCCAAAGAAGACGGCTCTGAACCCAACAACTGGCTGGCCATGTTTGGCGGCACTGCCTGGGAGTGGGACGAACACACCCGGCAATACTACTACCACGCCTTCCTCAAAGAGCAGCCCGACCTGAACTGGCGTAACCCCGAAGTACAGGAGGCCATGATGGAGGTGATGCGCTTCTGGCTGGACAAGGGTATAGATGGTTTCCGGGTAGATGTGATGTGGCACATGATCAAAGACAGCCAGTTCCGCGACAACCCCGCCAACCCGGCGTACCAGGAGCACATGGCGACAGTTGAAAAACTGATACCTGCCTACTCCACCGACCAGCCCGAAGTACACGACATCGTGCGCATGATGCGGAAAGTACTGGATGCGTATGACGAACGCATGATGATCGGGGAGATCTACCTGCCCATCCACAAGCTCATGACATACTATGGCACCGATCTGAACGGAGCACACCTACCATTCAACTTCCTGCTTCTTTCCGCCAACTGGGATGCCGCGGAATTAGCGTCCAGCATCAACCAGTATGAAGGCGCACTCCCCGAGGGAGGTTGGCCCAACTGGGTACTGGGCAACCACGACCAGCCCCGCATTACGAGCCGGGTTGGGGTAGCGCAGGCCCGGGTAGCAGCCATGCTCCTGCTCACGCTACGCGGCACGCCTACGATTTACTATGGCGATGAGATAGGTATGCGGGATGTACCTATTCCGCCCGATGAAGTGCAGGACCCGCAGGGACTTAACATGCCCGGCCTGAACCTGAGCCGTGATCCGGAGCGCACACCCATGCAGTGGGATCAGAATGAACATGCAGGCTTCAGTACAGCCAAGCCCTGGCTGCGGCTGCCCTACAATTACCAGCGGGTAAACGTAGCAGCGCAACAGGAGGACCCCTACTCCATGCTGGCACTCTACAAGCGCCTGATTGCGCTACGGCAGCAGGAACCGGCCCTGCACAGCGGGGACTACCGCCCGGTAGCTGCAAAAAGTCCCCTGCTGGCTTACCTGCGCTATACCTCCGATCAACGTTTTTTGGTATTGCTCAACCTCAGCCACAAGCCTTGTCACTTCTCTGCGGAACATTTCACGTTTGAAGGCACCATCGAGCTGGATACACTTTCGGAGCGGGAAGGCGAAAAGGTAAAAGACCTGGTCAGCCTGAGCGGCGATGAAGGGATGGTGATCAGACTTCAGGATGCATAAGGCAGGCTGAAGAGCATAGGTATAGCACGCAAATAAATTTCCCTTCAGATGCGGCTGCCACTGCCTGATCGGGCAAAAAAGAAACAACCGTTGCAGGCGGAGCCTTTGTGCGTCGCGGTGTATGATGGAACACAGGAGCCCTAAAAAAGCCGGAACTGTCAGTAGTTCCGGCTTTTTTAGGGCTCCTGTGTTTACTTTGCTTTCGCAGCGGTTACATAGCCTTGATATTGACTGAATTTTTAGCGATCTCATTCAGCTTGGTATCGGCCATTTTTTCTTCGTCCAGCGTCTGGCGTAGCAAAGCAGCCACTTCCAGGTGTCCCAGGCGTTCCGCGTAATGGGCTGCCGTGCCGTATGCCGATATTTCGTAGTGCTCGATCTTTTGGGAAGCTGCTATCAGGCCGGCATCGATGGCTTCGGGTGTTGCGTCAACCGCCATCAGTTCCGTAGACAGTTTCAGCATACCTTTGATCGGTGATGCGCCCTTATCGGCATTCAACTCAATTCCCATCATCTGGCAAATGTGATCGAGGCGCTGCCGCTGTAGCTTTGTCTCCTCCAGGTGATTTTCCAGTGCCATTTTGAGTAACTGATCTCCGGCACTCCTGGCCATTTCCGGCATGGCCTCTATCAACTGGTCCTCTACCTGACAGAGCTCTCTGATCTCGTGCCGGAGCAGGTCTTCCAAACTTCTTAATTCAGTCATAGCTTATGCGTTTTAGAACGTTAGATTAAGATATCCCTTCCCTTCAGCCACTGCCATGGCGGGAAGAAGTGTATTTTATAAACGTTATAAAAAAATGACGGGTTGAAGAACAAATACCGAATCTCGAAAGGGTACTTGCATCAAATACGTAGTTCTTTCAGAGACTTCTCCAGGTCAATTCCTTCGCCCAATACACCGCTGAAAAGGTCCCCCAGCTTCTGTAGCCTTTCGGGCATATTCCGGATCGTGAAAGCAGATGGGTGCAGCCCCGGCTTTACTTCGTCCCAACGCAGCGGGGCGGATACCGTAGCACCTGATCTTGGCCGGACACTATACGGAGCGGCCACCGTTTGCGCGATAGCATTCTGCAGAAAATCCAGGTATATCTTGTTGCGCCGTGACTTCGGGTTGCGCTCGAGGCTGGTGAATTCGGGTAGTTGCGCTTGTACCTGTTGGGCCACAAGCTGCGCAAACTGCTTGGCCTGGTCAAAGCTATACCTGGCCCCCAGCGGCACATAAATGTGCATGCCCGTAGCACCCGAAGTTTTGCAGTAACTCACTGCACCGGCTTTATCCAGGACCTGCTTGGTTACCAGGGCGGTTTCCACTACTTCGTCGTAGGAGTTTTCATCCGGGTCAAGGTCGATGACCAGGTAGTCGGGCTTTTCCAGGTCGGCGAGCCGGGAATTCCAGGGGTTGAGCTGTATGCAGCCCAGGTTGTTCATGTAGGCTAACGTCGCTTTGTCATCGCACACCAGGTAGTCGACATCCTTGCCCGTAGACTCTGCATGAAGTGCCACGGTGCGTACCCAGTCCGGGGCATGGTCTATGTCTTTCTGAAAGAAACCCGGCTGGCCAATGCCATTCGGATGCCGCAGCAGAGACTGAGGCCGGTCCCGGAGGTAGGGCAACAGCACCTCGGCTATACCTTGATAGTAGTGGATAAGATCGCCTTTGGTGATGCCTTCTTCGGGCCAGTACAGTTTGTCGGTATTACTCAGTACAACAGCCTGTCCTTCTATCTCCACCTCTTGCCAGCTTTCCTCTTTGCTGCTACTTTTTTTGGAGGCAGATGCTGTGGCCGTTTTCTTTTTCGGAGTTTTGGTTTCCTTTTCTTTGGCAGGCCGGGCCCGCTTTACCGTGGCCGGTTTATCGAGGTAGTCTTCGCTGTCATAGGGCTCCGAGACGGCATCGTCATCCTTCTTTTTTACCAGGAGCCAGGCACCTTTCTGGCGGCCTTTCATTTTAAGCAGGGTAAACTCACCCCGTAGTTTTTTTCCTTCCAGCACAAACTTGATGCTGCCTTCCTGCAGCCCCCGCAGCAGGTATTCTTCCTCCTGTTTGGGATCTTCTGACTCTGCGGCGTGGTAGGTACCTTCGTCCCAGATGTCTACATGGCCGGCACCGTAATTGCCTTCAGGTATATCGCCTTCAAATGTGCGGTACGAAAACGGATGGTCCTCCACTTCCATAGCCAGGCGTTTGTCGGCCGGGTTAAGCGAGGGACCTTTGGGTACGGCCCAGCTTTTGAGCACGCCTTCAATCTCCAGCCTGAAATCATAGTGTAAGGTCGAGGCTTCATGCCGCTGCACCACAAACCGCAGCTTTCCTTTGCTGTGCTGCTCCTTACCGGCAGGCTCCGGCGTCTCGCCGAAGTTCCGCTTCTGGTTATATTTTTCTAAACTCATAGGTGACACATGTATATGCCTGAAACGGAAAGTTTGTCTGTTCGTTTTTCAGGAATACATTGAAAAGGTAGGTATAGGCGTGAGAAGTTATTCCTGCAGAGCAAACTAGCCTGAACCGGCTTTCCAGGAAAGGTGGTTCTCATTTAAGTCAGTACCTTTTACAGGAAGAAAACCTGTGTTTTATGTCTTGCGTCTGCTATCCTTTCATACTTTTGTCTTATGCAGACAATCACAGCAGCACTTGCCTTTCTACTGGAGCGGGATCTGGAGAGACTGGTCAAAGAACTCGAAGCCTTTCGCCAGGAAGAGAACCTCTGGAAAACCGCCGGCCATATCACCAATACGACCGGCAACCTGTGCCTGCACCTGGCAGGTAACCTCCATACCTACATCGGGGCGGTACTGGGCAGCAGTGGCTACGTCCGGAACCGGGAAGCGGAGTTTAGCCTGAAAGACATCCCCAGGGCAGAGCTCATCCGGCAGGTACAAAATACCAAAGCTGTAGTGGCCCATACCATGGCCTCCGTAACGGATGAGCAGCTGCAACAGCCCTATCCGCAACAGGTGCTGGGGTACGAGATGACCACCGGCTTCTTCCTGGTGCACCTCACCGGCCACCTCTCTTACCACCTTGGCCAGATAAATTACCTGCGTCGTATATTGGAATAGGCAATGGGGCAACAGGAAAGATGAATAGCAAAAATTTAGTTCTGTAAATTATGAACTAATGAAACTTACCTATACCTTTGCAGCGTTCTTCACTTGTAACAAATACGATTATGGCACTTAGCGAAAAACAAAGAGAACTGATAGAGGAAATTGGCATTTACCACGAAAACAATGGTTTTCAGCCTGCTGTGGCTCGCGTGGTGGGTCTTTTGCTGGTATCCGATAAGCCGGAACTCACGTTTGACGAGATCTCTGAGACATTGAATATCAGCAAGAGCGCTACCAGCAACGCGCTCAACATGCTGCTCAACACAGGAAATATTGAATACACGACCTTTTCGGGAGACCGGAAAAGGTACTTCCGGATCAAATCCACCAATGGTCGCGATCTGTTTACCAAGAAAATGGAAGATCTGAGTGGCCTGAATGATCTGCTTAAGCGGGTACTGGAAGTACGAAAAAGGGAAAACCCCGAACACGACATCCGGCTCAAGAATTTCATCGGTTTCCTGGATTATCTCAAAGAGCAATTGCCCGGCTTAATTGAAAACTGGAAAAAAAACAACGAATAATTTTTTTTATCCCTGTAGTTCTTTCTTTTCTGAACTAACTAAAAATTTACAAACTATAAAAACTAAGTACGTGACTATCAAATATTTATTTACAGGCCTGGCCCTGCTCCTGATGCGGCCGGCTTTTGCCCAGACGCAGCCGGAGCCAAAAGAGCTTACCCTGCAAGAGGCAGTGGTATATGCGCTGGAGCATAACGAAGACGTGCAGAAGGCATCGTATGATGAACTCAGCGCCAGATACATGATCAAGGAAGCCAAAAGCAACGGCCTGCCGCAGCTGAATGGCTTTGCCAAGTTGGATGTATACCCGGCTATACCTGTGCAGGTGATACCCAACGTGTTTGAAGGCAAACCCGAGGAAATGATCGCCGTGCAGTTTGGCACCAAGTACAACGCCCAGGCCGGCGTGCAGTTATCCCAATTGCTCTTCAACAAGTCGTACTTTGTCGGCCTGAAAGCCGCCAAAAGCACCGAAGACCTGTACCGACTGCGCAAGTCGATGACCGAAGAAGAAGTGATTTACAATGTGAGCTCTTCTTACTTTCAGACACTTCAGACAAAAGAACAATTCACCATCATCGACGCCAACCTGACCAGGCTCGATCAGCTGGAAAGGATCCTGAAACTGCAGTATGAAAATGACCTGGTCAAGAAAGTGGACGTCAACCGCATCAAGGTGAACAGAACCAACCTTCAGACCCAGAAGCAAAGCCTGACCACGGCGGTGGAACAACAGATGAACATGCTGAAATTCTTCATGGGCATGCCGCTGGAAGAAAACATTGACCTGGCTGACGCGCACATTGTGCTGGACGCGCAGGCCAATACCCTGGGAAACAAAGAGGACGCTGTACTGGGACAGACGCAGATGCAACTGCTCAACAAACAGAAAGAGTTGTCGGATCTGCAACTGCAGAACATCAAAGCAGGCTATTACCCTTCGCTTTCCCTGACGGGAAGCTACCTGTATTCGGCTATGCGGAAGGAATTCAACCTGTTCGACACCAGCATGCCCTGGTTCAATACGGGTGTGGTTGGCTTGCAACTCAACATCCCTATTTTTGATGGCTTCAAAAAGAGCTCTCAGGTGAAGCAGAGTGAGATGGCCCTCAAGTCTCTGGAATCGGACAAGCAGAAACTGACTAAGAGCCTGACCGTGACGCTTGAAAACTCCATCAGCCAGTTGCAGAACAGCACCACTTCCATACAGGCGCAGGAGCAGAATGTGGCCCTTGCCCAGGAGGTATACGACACGACCAACGAACTCTATAAAGAAGGCATCTCCCCGCTGACTGATCTGCTCGAAGCAGAAGTAAGCCTTCGGGAGGCAAAGACAAACCTGAATGGCGAAATGCTCAAATACCAATTGGCACAACTGAGCTACCTGCAGGCAACCGGAGAACTAAAAACATTAACTAAATAAGTATCAAAAACGAAGATGAAAAAGCTAATTTATATAGTAGTTGTTATTGCGATTCTGGGAGCTGTAGGCTTTAAGCTGATGAGCAATAAAGAGCAGATGGCGGCCAATGCGGCAGTAGCCGGCATAAAAAGCGACGCCATACCTGTTGCCGTGACAGCAGTCAAAACTGCCAGGCTGGACAAGTCTTTTACGGCACAAGGCAACTTCGCCCCTATCCAGAGCCTGACACTTTTATCGGAAACACAAGGCCAGATCCAAAAGGTATTGAAGCGCAAAGGCGACCGGGTGAAAGCAGGCGAGCTGCTGCTGCAAGTAGAAAGCAACACCATGGCGGCTGACCTGGCTACGGCTCAGACAAATGCCGAAAAAGCGAAACGGGACCTGGAGCGTTTCGAGAACCTGGCTGCCGGCGATGCCATTACCAAAAGACAATTGGAGGATGCCCGTTTGGCTGCTAAATCAACGCAGGGGCAACTGGTAGCTGCCCGCCAGCGCCTGACCAAAACCCGCATCACGGCGCCTATCAGCGGCGAGATCAACGAGATCTACGTGGAAGTTGGTTCATACCTGGGAACGGCCACTAAACTGTATGACATCGTGAACGTGGACAAGCTGAAGCTGAAAGTGAAAGTTTCGGAAAGCGAAGTGCTGCTGGTGCAGAAAGGGGCCAAAGTGAAAGTGAAGGCCGATGCCGGTTCCGGACAGGAATACGAAGGTGTTGTGACAGCAATCGCAGCCCAGGCGGATCCGACCCTGAAGTTTGATGTGGAAGTGGAAGTGAAAAATACGACGAACAACAACCTGCGCGCCGGTATGTATGGCACCGCTTTCTTTGAAGCAGCCGAACAGCGCGATGCGCTTTTGTTACCGCGCGAAGCCATTGTGGGTAGCATCCAGAACCCGAGCGTGTATGTGGTGAAAGATGGAAAAGCCACGATGCGCCAGGTACGGGTAGGTACGGTTACACAGGATCAGGTAGAGATACTGGAAGGTGTGCAGCCGGAAGATCAGGTAGTGAGAAGCGGCCAAATTAACCTGCGCGAAGGCATGAACGTGACGGTGTTGAAATAAAGCAATAGTTCTTTTAATAAGAAAGTCTAAAAATGAATATAACCAAATTATCGATACAGCGATCAACGCTGGTAGTGGTGGTTTTTACCGTCCTCACACTGCTCGGCGTTGTCAGCTACCAATCGCTTAACTACGAGCTGTTACCGAAATTCAACCCGCCGGTATTGACGATCAGTACCGTTTATCCGGGCGCTTCGCCAAACGAGGTGGAGAACTCCGTAACGAAAGAGATTGAAGATGCCCTTGCCTCGCTGGAGAACGTGAAAGAGATGAAGAGTACCTCCCTGGAGAGCTTTTCGATGATCGTGATCAACCTGAACCAGGGTACCGACGTGGACCTGGCCCTGCAGGAAGCGCAACGTAAGATCAACACCATTCTGGCCAGACTGCCGGAAGATGCCGATGCGCCGACCCTGAATAAATTTGACCTCGACGACCTGCCTATCATCAAGATGGGGGCCACGGCCAACATGTCTCCTACCGAGTTCTATGACCTGATCGATAAAAAGATCAAACCGGAGCTGTCGCGCATACAAGGTATGGCTGCCATCAAAGTACTGGGTGGCCAGGAGCGCGAGATCAAGGTGAACATTGATGCCAACAAGCTGGAGGCCTACAACCTGTCTATTCTGCAGGTGCAGCAGAAGATCCGTAACTCCAACCTGGACTTCCCTACCGGAAAGATCAAGCAGGAAAGCGGTCAGACGCAGATCCGCCTGGCGGGTAAGTACCGGTCGCTCGACCAGCTCCGCAACCTCATCGTACGAGAAGACCAGAACGGTATTGTCAGGCTCTCCGACGTGGCCGAAGTACAGGACACGCAGAAGGACATTGAGGTGTTGAACCGCATCAACTCCAAAGCTTCGGTAGGTATCACCATCCAGAAGCAGTCGGACGCCAACGCGGTGGAAGTAAGCCGCCTGACCAAAGAAGCACTGGCTGAGTTGGAGAAGACCTACGCAGCCGAAGGCTTAACTTTTAACATCGCCAACGACTCTTCTGACTTTACCCTGGAAGCGGCCGACTCGGTGATCCACGACTTGGTGATTGCCGTTATTCTGGTTGCCTTCGTGATGTTGCTTTTCCTGCACTCGCTGCGCAACGCGGTGATCGTGATGATCTCAATTCCGGCATCGCTTGTGGCCACGTTTATTGCCATGTTCCTGCTGGGCTACTCGCTTAACCTGATGTCCTTGCTGGCACTTTCGCTGGTGGTAGGTATCCTCGTGGATGACGCTATTGTTGTGATTGAGAACATTCACCGCCACATGGAAATGGGCAAAAAGCCGGCTCAGGCTGCCTACGACGGTATCCGGGAGATCATGGCGACCGTTACGTCCATTACCCTGGTAATTGTGGTGGTATTTATTCCGATCGCTTTATCATCCGGTCTGGTATCGGATATCCTGCGTCAGTTTGCCGTGGTAGTAGCTGTGGCCACCATGTTCTCGCTCTTCGTAGCCTTTACCCTGATCCCGTTGCTGGCCAGCCGTTTCTCGCGCCTGGAGCACATTTCGGACAAGAACATCTTCGGAAGATTCATACTATCGTTCGAGCGTTTTCTGGACAGGATCATTGATGGCTTTACAGCTGCGCTGAAGTGGGCCTTCAACCACAAATTCATTACGCTGGCTGTCACGATACTCATGCTGTTTGCGTCGTTCGCGCTGGTGCCTTTCGGCTTCATCGGCTCGGAGTTTATACCTGCCGGCGACCGCGGTGAAGTAAGTCTGCAGCTGGAGCTGCCCAAGAATGCCACCGTGGAGCAAACCAACTTTGCGACACGCCAGGTAGAGAAATACCTGGAATCTATACCTGAAGTAAAGAAAGTGTTTACCACGGTGGGTACCACATCCTCTGCCCAGGCTGGTCAGAATACAGCCTATAAAGCTGATGTTTCTGTAACGCTGGTCGATGTGAAGGAGCGTGCTTTTAGTACCAACCAGTTCAGCCGCCAGGCAAAAGCGGATATAGAAAGTACGATTCCGGATGTGGAAGTAACGCCTATACCGGTGGGTCTGGTTGGTAACGCACAGGCGCCGATTCAGATCATCATTTCGGGCTCCAACCTGGACAGCGTGATGGCTTTCTCTCAGCAGGTGATGCAGATTGCAGAAGGTGTAGAAGGTACCGCAGACGTGGAGACCTCTGTTGAAGGCGGTAACCCGGAGATTGAAGTTGTGGTGGACCGCGACAAGATGGCAAATGTCGGTCTTTCGCTCGAAAGCGTGGGCGCAAGCATGCAGCTGGCCTTTAGCGGTAACACGGATGTCACCTTCCGTTCCGGCACAGAGGATTACGACATCAACATCCGCCTGGATGAGTTTGACCGCCGTGGCGTAACCGATATCGGAAACCTGTCTTTCGTGAACAACCAGGGGCAATTGGTACGCCTGGCCCAGTTTGCTGATATCCGGCAGTCTACCGGACCTTCACAGCTGGAGCGTTACAACCGTGTTACTTCCGTCAACGTGAACTCCCAGGTAATCGGCCGGCCATCCGGTTCGGTAGGTGCCGACATACAGGCCAAGCTGGCAGAGGTAGAAATGCCGAAAGGCGTTAGCATTGAGTTTGGCGGTGACCTGAAGAACCAGAGTGAAGGCTTCGGTACACTCGGTCTGGCGCTCATGGCGTCGATCATCTTCGTATACCTGATCATGGTGGCGCTGTATGACTCCTATGTGTACCCGCTGGTGGTGCTGTTCTCCATTCCGCTCGCGATCATCGGTGCCTTGCTGGCCCTCGCGCTGGCAGCTCAGTCCCTGAGCATTTTCTCCATACTGGGTATCATCATGATGATCGGCTTGGTGGCCAAGAACGCCATTATGGTGGTAGACTTTACGAATAAGCTCAAAGATGAAGGCGTGGAAGTGAAGGAAGCCCTGATTGAAGCGGTTCGAATTCGTTTCCGCCCGATCCTGATGACGACGCTGGCGATGGTGATCGGTATGTTGCCGATCGCACTGGCAGGCGGCTCGGTGGCTGCCACCAAAAACGGCCTGGCCTGGGCCCTGATCGGTGGTCTGACCAGTTCCATGTTCCTGACACTGATCGTGGTGCCGGTCATCTACTACCTGTTCGACCGTATCCTGGCCAGGTTCGGCTGGGACAAGAAAACAGTGATTGAGTTGGAAGACAAGACGATGGAGCAACTCGAGCATGAAACGCTTATGCTGGAAGAGAAAAAGATGGCGCACGAGTTCATCCATTAATAACGAGTAAAATCACTCCTTCTCTCCTCCTGCTGCCATCTTGAGCATATAGCCCAAAGCAGCAGGAGGAGCACGAAGGGAAACCAAGCATTCAAGAATAACCTAATAGTAGAAGCCGATGACTGAGTATCGAACTACCTTATACAATGAGGTACTGAAACTGGTAAGCAAATTGAAAGCGATTGATCCGGTTAAGCTTTCCGGTCCCAAAGGACTTTGGGAAAATGGAATGGATATAGTCGACGTGGTAGATATCATACTGGCCGTTGAGAAAAAGTATGATGTGGTCATTCCGGACGAAGTACCGGTATACACGATCGATGACTTAGTAAATTACCTGCAATTAAAAGCAGTCCGGTAAAGCTTTCAGGAACGAAGCTAAAAATACCGGGAACCAGCGCCAGAGAGGTAAGGCGTTTATTCTTTCAGAAAATTTTTGTTCAAATCTTATGAAGCACGTGCAGGTATACCCGGCACGTGCTTTTTTTATACCTGACTTTTTTTCCGGATGGCGTTCCAGGTATAAGCTGTTTTATTCGAATGCCCCTATCTCCTGCTGCATCTTTCGAACTGATTCGGGTAAAGCAACCGGAAAGACATCTAGAAACGACAATATATTTAGCTAAAGTATAATTTTATTTATTTAAAACACATCTTTGCAAGTCGAATTGAAGTTATTATAGTTTAAAATGCACAATTCATTTTGCTTTGTTTACAAGGCTCCCCGGTAAGCTCAAACGCATTCGGGAAGCTTACAATAAGGTAATTCAAGCATGTTGATTTTTCTGCTATCGCATCTTAAACTATACTAATGGATCCAAGAACGCAAGGAAGACTGTACCTGACCAGTCCGGCATTTCAGCAAGGTGAACGCATCCCGACCCGTTATACCTGTGACGGAGAGAATATCAGCCCGGCCCTCGAAATCAGGAATCTGCCAAAATATACCGAAAGCATTGTCATCATAGTAGAAGACCCCGACGCCCCACGGGGGATCTGGACACACTGGGTAATCTGGAACATTCCTCCAACAAACATCATTGAGGAAGGAGCTGTACCGGGCGTGCAGGGAACAAACGATTTTGGCAAGATGCACTACGGGGGCCCTTGCCCACCGCAGGGCACACACCACTATTTCTTCCGGGTATATGCCCTGGATGTGGTGCTTGGCCTGAAAGAAGGGACCGGCAAACAGGGACTGCTGCGGGTGATGGGCCCGCACGTGCTGGCTATGGGCGAACTGATGGGCGTCTACAGCAGGTATAACGTCATGACAGCCTAAACCCGGAAGCTTTTGTTTCTCATCGGTCAGGCCGGATGCCAGCGCTCCATGTGCATGGCGTGCGTTCGGAGGTAGGCCCCCGGTTGGTAGAAGGTATCATAAAAGTCCAGGTCCAGGTGGTGGGCCTGCAGGTAGGTGCTGATAAAGACGGAAGGAACGGTACCCGGGAACTTGCCGAATGTATCGAACACATACTGTGCCTGCAGCGCCACACACTCCCGGAACGTCTCATCATGTACCTGCGCGGCAGCCCGTACCTTTGCTGAGTCCTTCCAGGGACCGGGCGTCTCCGGGCTGAAGGGGCCACCTTTGCCAAATTTTCGTTCGCACACGGCATCTACCGCAGCCCGCATGTCCGGGTAGTGTGGCGGACAGAATGCTTCCAAGACGCCGGTCCGCCCGGTCGGGTTCGGGTAGGGCCACCGCTCATCTGTATCGTACCGGAAACCCAGGCCGTCCACACCGGGCACCCCGCTAGCCCCCAATACACTAAACAGGTCGATCCCGTCATACATCCACCCGCCCAGGCCTATGGCCTGCAACAGAAGGGTACCGGCATAGCAGGAAGTGGAAAGTTCAGCGGTCACCTCTGCTAGCGACAACTGCTCTACAAAAGTGATAGGCCAGGTATTGCTGGTATCTACAATGTGCCTGAACTGCTCGATGCCAGGTATAGCGCATTTGTGAATATCGTCGGTCAGTACCAGGCCGTTCTGCAACATATAGCACAAGCCTAACAGCACATGCTGCGCCAGGTCAGCGACCGGAATCACCAGCAAGGTGCCCGGCTTATTGGCTACCCAGGTGTTGTGTGCTTCCACAAAAGGTACTTCCGAAGGCAGTCGCAGGCGGCCGTCCTGCAACTTCCGGACACGACTCCGGAGTGCTTCCACTACCTCGTTCAGGTCAAGGGAGCCATCTGCCTCCCTGTCAGCAACGGCCGGGGCATCGCGGTTATCTACGACATAGACCCCTTCATCATCCGTAAAAAACGTCTTGCTGGTATGGAAACCCGCCGCTGATGGGAATGTGCGTCCGCCGGCTGCTGCGGCATAGTTGGAAAGATGAGGCGCATAACGCTGCGCCCGGTAGATCATGTTGTGCCAGCCTGTATTGCCGCCGCATGCCGTTACCACCAGCAACTTTTCCAACTCGGAAAGGTGTACGGGAGCATGTGCTGACTTATAGGCAAATACGCCATCCGGAATCTCGGCGCCCATAAAAAAACGACGGGATCGTCGACCCAAAAGCGCTTCTACCAGTCCGAAATTCATCATATCCTGGAAACCCGGAGGTATGGTTGGTGCTGTCATGGCAAATAAATTTAATGCTACCCTTTATGTAAATTTTACTCCCTTCCGGGCCTTAAGTTGAGGCTTTAGCTTATTTTATACCTATCATAAATAAAAATATTGCCAAATAAAGTCCAATACAGCTGCATCTCCCCAAATAGACAATTACTACCTGCAACAAGGGGAGACAGGGAGTGGCTGCTATACCCTATCCTTGTTTTAATTCTTGCGTAAAGCCAAACAGACAAAAAATTGACACTCTATCGCCTCAGCCCAACATATCGGAAAAACCATTGCGAAAGTGCTACTCTGGTTCCTGGCCATAGTACTAGGATTGGTATTGCTTATCGTGGTGGCACTTCAATTCCCGAAAGTGCAGAACTTTGTGGCGCAGAAAGGCGCTTCTTACCTGGCCAATACCCTGAATACCAAAGTAGAGATCGGGGGCTTCACAACAGACTGGCGCAACGCCCTGGTGCTGAATCAGGTGTATGTAGAAGACCAGCAGCAGGATACGCTCTGGTATAGCGATCGCCTGGGAATCGACCTGAAGATATTTTCCCTGCTGAAAGGGGAAGTCAACGTTGACCGGGTTCACCTGCAGCACGCCACCCTCAACCTGCACATCCGGCCGGACAGCTCCACTAATTTTGATTTCATTACTGAAGCTTTTGCGACGGATACGACAGCTGCTACACAACCGGCAGACACCGCCGCCGCTATGAAGATCGATCTGGGTGTCATCAACCTGGAGGATGTCTATGTCAACTTCCGGGATGAAGCCGGTGGTAACCTGATCAAAGGGCGCGTCGGACAGCTGCTCACGACCATGGAGGAACTGGACCTGGATGCGGAAAAATACCTGGTCGATAAAATAGAGCTGCGCAACACGGGCATTAACTATGTGCAGACCAAACTGCCTCCGGAGGAGGAATCGGAGCCGATCACTTTTGACTTTGGCCTCAACGAGGTGGAGCTCGAAAACATAGCACTCAGTTACATCAGCATACCGGCAGCGCAGCGGATCAAGTTGAAGCTGGGCAAGTCCCAACTGGTGGCCGATGAAATTGATCTGCCCAATGCACGCATCAACCTGGATCGTTTGGATCTGCACAATTCCTTGGTCACCTATACCCAGGAAAAGTTTAAGCCGACCGATTCGCTGGCCATCAATCCGGCTGAAACCGTGCGCAAGCTGGACGAGTCGGTCGAGAAAACCCAGGGGCAGCCGGTCAAGTGGGTCGTTACCCTGAACCAGCTTAACGTATCCGGACTGCAGGCTGCCATGGATAATGCCGATGCACGAAAGCAGCCACAGGGGATGGACTTCAACCACCTGCTCTTCCGCAATGTGGAGATAGATGCCAACGACATCCGCTACAGCCTAAACCAGATGGGAATGAAACTCAACCAGCTCAAGCTGGAAGAGCAGAGCGGATTCCGGGTAAACAACTTCCAATCGGCTATTACGCTGGATTCTACGCATGCCCGCCTGGCTGACCTGGATCTGCAAACCGGCCACAGTCACCTGCGCAACGACCTGGCCATGCGCTATACCTCCTGGGATGACCTGACAGATAACGTGGACGCGATCCGGCTGGAACTCAACATCGACAACAGCCGCATCGGGATGCGGGATGCCTTGTACCTGGCCCCGGACCTGGCGAAGAACCCTTCCTTTAAAAAGATCGCCGGCTCCACCCTCCGCCTGGATGGAAAGGTGCAGGGCCGGGTAGATAACCTGAACATACCACGTATGCAGCTCTCAGGCCTGCAGGGTACTGCAGTGGATGTGAGCGGCAACGTACGAAATGCAATGGACCCCGACCGGCTATACCTGGATCTGGATATCAACCGGCTGGCGACCACCCGCACCGACATACTGGCTTTGTCTCCACCCGGCATACTGCCCCCGGAAATCCGCATACCTGCTACCGTCAGCATGACGGGCAACTACCGCGGCAGCCTGACCAAGTTCGATGCCACCGCCAATGTAAAAAGTTCGCTGGGTAACCTCCAGGCTGTAGTGGACATGGGATCAGGTCCTGCCGGCGCAGAGCCTTTCAAAGCGACTGTCAAAACTGCCGGCTTTAACCTGGGTCAGCTTTTTACCGAAGATTATGGTATAGGCCGGGTGGCCCTGGAAGCAACGGCCAGCGGAACAGGTATGACTCCGGAAAACATGCGGGCTAATGTCAAAGCGCGCATCCGTCAGGCAACTTACAACAACTACGTCTACAACAATATCAACCTGGAGGCAGCCATCGACCGGAACCAGTATAAAGTAGCAGCCACTTCCAGAGACCAGAATCTGAACTTGGATCTGAAGGGTGATTTCAATTTGCGGGAAACAGCTGCTTCCACGTACGCTTTCAACATCGACATCAAAGAAGCTGATTTAAAAGCGCTTAATTTTTATGAGGAAGAGCTTACGATACAGGGGCAACTGCAGGGCAGCTTTGCCGGCGCTGATATGGCGGACCTCAGCGGCACCCTGGAAGGACAGCAACTACGGGTGAGCCTACAGCAAAACACCTACCCTATTGATTCCCTTCAGTTGACACTTAACCAGAAAGGGCCGGGTACGGAAGTGCAGCTTACCTCCAATGTACTGGCGGCCGACATGAAGTTTGACAACGACATGGCCACCCTGCCAACAGCCCTGCAGAAGCATTTTTCGAATTACTTTGACTTGCAGCCTGATCCCCCCTACCCGGCTGACCTTAGCCTGGGTGACTTCACCTTTGAGGTGCAGGTTCGCCGTCCGGAAGTGATAGCTTCTTTTGTACCGGGATTAGAAAGCATGCAGGTGCAAGGCCCTGTCACAGGCTCCTACAACCGGGAAACGCAGCAGTTTGCGATGGATGCCAACCTCGAAACCCTCTCCTACACCGGTTATAACCTCCAGAACATGGGCCTGCAGGTGCGTGGCAACCGGGAACAGCTCGGCTATAGCTTGGGGATAAAAGAGGTTCGGTCCCCTTCCCTGCTCATCAGCAACATCAGCCTGCAAGGCGCAGCCCGCGACAATGACCTGACCGTTCGGCTGGCCGTTGCCGAAAACACGGGCCAGGAACAGTTTGTGATCGGCGGTTTGCTCAACAGCCTCGGCAAAGGCTATCGGTTTTCGTTCAACCCGGAACAGCTCGTTATCAACAAGGAAGCCTGGTCGGTGCCCGAGGACAACTACCTGCAGTTCGACACAAACCTGCTGTATGCCCATAACATCCGCCTGGAGCGCAATGGCAGTTTCCTATCGTTGAACAGCACAGGTCCCGTAACCCCGAAAGCGCCGCTGCATGTAGAGTTCGGTAATTTCGAGATCGCCTACCTCATGGAATCGTTTCAGCAGCAGGATAGTCTTATATCGGGCGTGATCAACGGGACGGCTACTCTGACCAACCTAATGGCAGGTGCGCCGGCCTTTACATCTGACCTGACCGTAGAAAATTTTGCCTATACAGGTATACCGGTGGGCAACATTGCCTTGCAGGCCAGCAGCGCAGCAGGCAACCGCTATAACCTGGATGCCTCCCTGACCGGCAATGGCAACCAGGTGGTGATCGATGGTTTTTATGAAGCCCAGCCAAATGCCAGCCTGCTCAACCTGACGGCCAATATTGTCAACCTCAACATGGCCTCCCTGGGAGGATTTACGCAAGGTATGGTCGAAGACCTGGACGGCAGCGCCTCCGGCAAGCTCCGCATCACCGGCACCCTCGACGACCCCAGCATATTGGGACGCCTGGACTTCAACCAGGCGCAGTTCAATCTCAGCATGCTCAACTCGTTGTATACCTTAAAGGATGAGCAGATCGATTTCAATGAGCAGGGCCTGAGCATGAGCAACTTTACGCTGACCGACTCGCTGGGTAACAACCTGGAGATCAACGGCAACATCCTCACCCAGGACTATATCGCCTATACCTTCGATCTGAAAGCGACCACCGATCGCTTCCTGGCCATGAACTCCACGGCACAGGACAATGACTTATTCTATGGCAGCGTCCTGATGGCAGCCGATGCCGACATCACCGGCACGATGGTAGTACCTGTTATCGATGCCCGGGTGCGCATACTGGATGAAACCAACTTCACCGCAGTCATACCTGCCGCTGAGGTAGCCGCCGCCGAACGCGAAGGGGTGGTTGAATTTGTTAATCTGAACGATTCCCTCACCGCCATACTGCGGGAGAAGCAGGAAGTTGCCCCTCCTACCGGATTTGTAGGGGCTGAAATCGACGCTGCCATAACCGTAACAGATGCTACCACGATCACCATCGTGATTGACCCTACGACCGGAGATAACCTGGTCGTGAGAGGCAATGCGTCTCCCCTGTTTATCGGCATCAATCCGAACGGCCAGATCAACATGAGCGGGCGCTATGAGATCACAGAAGGCAAGTATAGCATGGACTTCTACGACCTGGTGTCACGGGAGCTCGAATTGGCACCCGGCAGTTACATTGCCTGGACCGGTGATCCGCTGCAGGCGGATATGCAGGTAACGGCCATCTACCATGTAGAGGCAGCACCCATGGAGCTAGTGCAATCGCAGCTAGGAGGTATGGAACAGGCTGCCCAAAGCAGCTACCGCAATGCAATGCCATTTGAGGTATATGTAGAGTTATCAGGCGAAATGCTGACTCCCGAGATCAGCTTCGACATACAGCTGCCGGAGCAGCAACGCGGCTCTATGGGGGGTGAAGTGGAAAGCAGGCTAATCGCCCTTCGCCAGGATGAAGCAGAACTCAACAAACAGGTATTTGCGCTGCTGGTACTGGGGCGTTTCCTGGCACCTGACCCGCTGGCCAGTTCAGGAGGCGGCCTGGGAGCCACAGCCCGAAACAGCCTGGGCCAGGTAATGTCGGATCAACTGAACCAGCTGACGAACCGCTATGCCGCAGGCCTGGGCCTCGAACTGGGCGTGAGCTCGTATGAAGACTACTCTTCGGGCTCTGCCGAAGGCCGTACCGATCTGAATGTAGCGCTGCGCCAGCAGTTCCTCAACGACAGGCTGACCGTGCGCGTGGGTACAGACATTGGCTTGGAAGGGCAGTCGGAGGCGCAGAAAAAGGTGAGCGGGTTTGGAGGAGACGTTTCGGTGGAATATACCCTGACCAGCGACGGACGTCTGCGTGTCCGGGGTTTCCAGCGCAACCAGTACGAAGGCTTCCTGGAAGGGGATGTGCGAGCTACCGGTGTTGCATTGGTCTTTGTGCGCGAGTATGACAACTTCTCCGATCTGTTCCGTAGCCTGGAAAGCCGGGAGGCGCGCAAACAAGAACGTCGCCTTGAAGAAGCCAAGAAACTGAGTGAGACCGATAAGCGAAAAGAAGAACAGGAAGCAAAAAAAGAAGTTCAGGAAAAAAAAGAATAGTGCCGATATGATAGTAAGTATACCCCGTGCATTTGCAAACAGCATCCGACTCCTGTTTCTGCTGCTGGCTGCGTGCCTGCTGCAGGGCTGCAGCAGCACTAAGACCGTGCCGCAGGGAGACGCGCTTTTTGCCGGCTTTGAGGTGAAGGTCAACGATGAAAAAGACAGCAGCAAGCGAGGCAAGGAGCTGGAAACAGAGCTGAGCGCTACCGTGCGCCCAACGCCCAATGCCTCGATTTTGGGTATGCGTCCGAAACTGTGGATCTACAATGCTTTTTATACAGAAAAGGAAAAAGGCCTAAAGCACTGGATACAGAATAAACTGGGAGAGCCGCCCGTGCTCCTCTCGACAGTCGATACGACCAGCATCAACGGTACCATGCATGCCAAGCTGCAAAACCGCGGCTACTTTTACAATACTGTCGTAAGCGATACAACCATTAAAAAGAAGATGGCTACCATTAAGTGGACGGCCACAGTAGAGGAACCTTATCGGATCCGGAACATCGAATATACCCTGAGCGATTCGCTTCCTATCCATGCGGAGCTAAAGGCCATGCAGCCCAACTCACTGCTCAAAAAAGGGGAACCGTATGACCTGGATATAATGCTGGCGGAACGGGCCCGGATCGACCAAGTACTCAAAAATAAGGGCTATTACTTTTTCGGCCCCGACATGCTCATCTTCAGCACCGACACAACGGTAGGCAACCGGCAACTGGACGTGCTTCTCCGGATAAAAGATATCGTGCCTGCCCGGGCCCTGATGCCCTACCGGATAGAAGATGTTTTTATCAATGCCAATTTCTCGCTGGCTGACAGCCTGGCCGTAAGCGATACGTTAAAGTTTGAGACCTACAATTATATCCCGAATGAAAACTATGTAAAAGCCAAACATGTCATCACCAGTGTGTTCATCCAAAAGGATAGCGTTTACAGCCGCAGAAACCACCTTCTGACCGTGAACCGGCTGATGGGATTAAGCGCTTATAAGTTCGTCAATCTCCAGTATGCGCCTGATACTGCGCGCGAAGGTATGCTGGATGCGTTTATCTTCATGACGCCTGCCCTCAAAAAATCACTGCGGGTAGAAGCACAGATGGTGAGTAAATCCAATAACCTGGCAGGTCCGGGTATAACGGCTTCCTTCCGGAACCGGAATGCTTTTAAAGGTTCTGAAATGCTGTCGCTCGAACTGACGGGCCGGTTTGAAAACCAGGTAGGCGGGCAACGCTCGAGCAGTGAAACAGAAAACAACGGGGAAAATCCGGTCGGGTTGAATTCTTACGAACTGGGTATACAGGCCAACCTCACCTTTCCGCGTATTGTCTCCCCGTTCGACTTGTCTAACCTGCGCACCGAATTTGTGCCGAAGACCCGGATGTCGCTGGGCTATACCTACCTGAACCGGGTACAGTTCTTCCAGATGAACTCCATCAATGCCTCATATGCCTACAACTGGAGGCCCAGGCAGACCATTACACACGACTTTACGCCCATCAACCTGCAGTACGTCAAGTTAGGCAGCAGGACAGAAGAGTTTGATTCCTTACTGCAGCAGAATACCTTTTTGAAAAGCAGCTTTGAGGAACAGTTTATCATCGGATCTATTTATCAGTTCACCTTCAGCACCTTATCGCTGGAAAACAAACGGCATCAATTCTTCAGCAGCGCTACCCTGGATGTTTCGGGCAATCTGGTGAGCGCACTGCATTCGCTCGCCGGAGCCGACAAGCGGGACGCAGAGGCCGATCCCCCGATTGCTCCCCGTACATTGTTGGGACAGGCTTACTCGCAGTACACGCGTATCGATAATGATTTCCGCTATTATTACAACATCAGCGACAAGAGCCAGATCGCTACCCGGCTCATTGCAGGCGTTGGCTTTCCGTATGGCAACTCCCTGACCATGCCCTATGTCAAGCAATTCTCCATCGGAGGGCCTAACAGCATCCGGGCGTTCCGGGCGCGAAGCATTGGTCCGGGTACCTACAACGTTCCCGATACCCTGGCTTTCTCGTTCTTTGACCAGACCGGCGATATCAAGCTGGAAGCTAATATAGAGTATCGTTTCCCGATTGCCGGTTTCTTCCGGGGTGCTTTGTTCTTAGATGCCGGTAATATCTGGCTCATCAAGGAAAGCGCAGACAAGGAAGGTGGTAAATTTAAAGCCAGCAACCTGCTGGGCGAGCTGGCGGTCGGCACAGGCTTCGGGCTTCGGGTTGATGTTGAATTCTTCGTGATCCGGTTTGATTTTGGTATACCTGTACGGGTACCCTTCCTGCCACCGGGAGAGCGCAACGTGCTCAGCGACCTGAAGTTCGGCTTCAATCCCAAACCGGGAGAATATGGCATGGTACTCAATATTGCCATCGGTTATCCGTTCTAAGCCAACGATACAATTTACTTAAGCAAACCATCGGTTTCTGCGCGGTTTAACGTGATCTAAAGTATAGTAAGCACATTCTCCGGCGGACGACCGATCACTGCTTTGTCTCCGTTAACGACGATGGGCCGTTCGATCAGGGACGGGTTTTCGACCATGATCCGGATCCACTCTTCATCAGTGTGGCTCTTACCGGCAAACTGCTCTTTGTATACCTTCTCCCCTTTGCGCAGCAGCTGCTCCGGCTTCATGTTGAGTTTTGTGAGTACCTGCTTCAGTTCCGCTGCCGTCGGCGTGTCTTTGAGGTATTCCACCACTTCTACTTCCTGTCCGGCCGTATGCAAAAGCTCCAGCGTCTGCCGGCTCTTGCTGCACATCCTGTTATGATATATTTTAACCATGCGTCCTATCGTTTGATTTCATGTATTAAGTTACGCTAATTATACGTTAGGTATAGCAGCTATCAAATATCGGGTAAGCCTCAGTAAACCGGATCAAAGCCGCCAGGATCATTCAGCCGGAAAATCTTCGAGCCTCACCAGTTTTCCTGTAACCGATTTTGTGACGGGCTGCCGCTCCCTGAAACGAACTACAGCCTGGTACATCAGCCTGGATAGCCGCATGTGGTTGCAATTGCTTATCTTTGAAATACGGATTACCGGAAACATAAAACAAAACAGTATACCTATACCTATACCTATACCTGCAACTTTCGCAAAAATCAAAGTCGCTTAAGTTGTAAAAGAGCCCTAACAGCAACCAAACTTTAAATTCATGAAGAAATCACCCGTATTTGCCGCGCTTTTAGCCCTGCTTGCCTTTACCTCCTGCTCCGACAACAGACAGAACACGGCAGAAACGGCTGACACCCATGCGCAGCACGAAGGTATGCCACACGACGACAAGGTGCCGGCTGCCGGAACAGTGGTCGTCGAGACCCCAACCTATACCTCCGTGGCGGAGCCGTTCCGCAGTAACATGTCGCAGGTACTGAGCGACTACATCACGTTAAAGGATGCGCTGGTGGAGTCTGATGCGGCCGCTGCCAAAGAAGCCGCAAACGCAGTGCTCACCGCGGCCCAGGCGCTACCGGTTGCAACGTTGGAGGAAGAGCAGAAGGATTTTGCCGAACAGCAACTCGAAGCAGTGAAAAAGAGCGCAACGACCATAGCCGGAAACGCTGAGCTGAAAGATCAGCGCAACACACTCGAAGACCTATCTGAAGCCGTTTTCGCCCTTACCAAAGCCTTCGGCGCTACGGATCAGAAAGTATACTACCAGCACTGCCCGATGGTAAACAACAACCAGGGCGCTTACTGGGTGAGCACCAACGCGGAAATCCGCAATCCATATTTTGGAAGCAGCATGCTCAAGTGCGGAAGCAACGAAGAAGTGCTGAACTAACGCATACCGTTTCAAAAAAGCCTCTCCTGCCAAAACAGGGGAGGCTTTTTGTTTTAAACAGGCTATACCTTAGCGTATGCATTCCAGCCAATCGAGGGCAATGTGGATGACAAGTCCCAGGCCGATAAGACGGGTTTTGGGTATAAGCGCAAGTACAAGGTATAGCAGAATCAGCCAGTAGTTGTGCAAGAGGTGATAACCCACGCTGCACCTGTCCGGGTCTATAACAGGATCTGCCAGCGCATGATCTACATCGATCAGCATACTGGCCATCATCAGGAGAAATGCCCGCCAGAAATCAGGCCTGAAAAATAGACCGGCCACGATCGCGGGCACAGCCGCATGCAGAAACAAATGGAAGGCAAAAGCAAAAGTCATACAAACAGTACTAAACCGGATGATTTCAGGTTACAGTATGTCCTGACCTTTGCTGGACAAACATAAAAAGCCCCCTGCCTTAGTTGCCGAAGCATACCGGAAGCAGGGGGCCTTTTGAATATTCTGAATTCTATTTCAAAGTCTCCAGCAGCATTCTG
>NZ_JSYF01000300.1:0-4717 GCF_054824225.1 Pontibacter sp. HJ8 | reverse complement strand
CGGCTTCCAGGTTGGAGGTGTCACTCGGCTGAAAATCGGCCGGTGCGGTATAGGCTGTTGCAGCCTGCTTGCGTGGTGGCGGAGAAACCAGGCTGCTGATGCTACTTTTGCGTTGCAGTACCCTGTCAAATACATTACCGCTTCCCCCTGCATTATGTTCGCCATACTTGAAGTTGAGGTACTTCGGATCGATCTCATCCAGGAAGCGGCTCTTCTCACACGAGCGCAGGTTGCCCCACTGGTAACGGCTGGTGGCGTACGTCAGGTATAATTTTTTTTCGGCACGGGTGATGGCTACATAAAACAGGCGGCGTTCCTCTTCCAGGTCAGCGCGGGAGTTGAGCATCATCTGGCTCGGGAAAAGGTTTTCTTCCATACCTACGATGAACACGTTCTTATACTCCAGACCTTTGGCAGAGTGAATGGTCATGAGCGTTACAAACTCCCCATCCATATCCGCCTTGGTATCGGCATCGGTGATCAGGGCAATGTCCTGCAGGAAGGCAGAAAGGCTCTTATCTTCCTTCTCCGGGTCATCCACATACTCCTTTATACCATTGAGGAGCTCCTGAATGTTCTCATAGCGGGCCAGGCCCTCTACTGTTTTGTCCTGGTACAGGTCATCTACTATACCGGAATGCTTGGCGATGTGCTTGGCTACTTCAAAGGCGTCGCTGTTCTCGGCGATGCGGGCAAAGTCCCGGATCATGATGGAGAAGTTCTCGATGGCCGTTCCGACGCGGTTACCCAGGAATTCACTAGCATTCTGCACCACTTCCCAAACCGAGTGGTTGATGTCGTTGGCCGTCACAAACAGTTTCTGCTCCGTGGTCTCGCCTATACCCCGTTTCGGGTAGTTGATCACGCGGCGCAGGGCCTGCTCATCGTTCGGGTTCACGGTCAGGCGCAGGTAGGCGATCAGGTCCTTGATCTCTTTGCGCTGGTAGAAGGAGAGGCCGCCGACGATCTTATACTTGATGTTCATGCGGCGCAGGGCTTCTTCCATGGCACGCGACTGGGCATTGGTGCGGTACAGGATAGCGAAATCGTCGTAGGAGAGGTGGTTGTTCATTTTCTCCTCGAAGATGGTCGTAGCGACCAGTTTCCCTTCCTCGTTATCCGAGTTTGCCTTGATCACTTCGATCAGCGGGCCTTCTTCATTGTCCGTAAAAACATCCTTGCGCAGCTGCGCCTGGTTATTTTTGATTACGGAGTTGGCCGCATGCACAATGTTCTTGGTAGAGCGGTAGTTCTGCTCCAGCTTGAACACCTCCAGTTCCGGGTAGTCGCGCTCAAAGTTGAGAATATTCTGAATATCGGCCCCACGGAAAGCATAAATGGACTGCGCATCGTCCCCCACGACCACAATGTTGCGGTTCTGGGCCGCCAGTTTGCGGGTGATCAGGTACTGCGAGTAGTTCGTGTCCTGGTACTCATCCACCATCACGAACTTAAAGATGTTCTGGTACTTGTTGAGCGCGTCCGGGTGGTCTTTGAAGAGCACGTTCGTGTTGAAGAGCAGGTCATCAAAATCCATGGCGCCAGCCCGGAAGCAGCGGCTCTGGTACATTTCGTAGATCTTGCCAATCTTGGGTCGCATGGCGGCATCATCGTCGGCCTGTATCACCGGGTCGTTCAGGTACTGCCTCACCGAGATCAGCTTGTTTTTGGCAGAAGAAATCCGGCCCAGCACCACGTTCGGCTTATACAACTTGTCGTCCAGGTTCATCTCTTTCACAATGTTGCGAATGAGCGTCTTGGAGTCGTCGGTGTCGTAGATGGTAAAGCTTTTTGGGTAGCCGATCTTGTCAGCTTCGGCACGCAGGATGCGCGAGAAAACGGAGTGGAAAGTACCCATCCAGATATTCTTGGCCTCGTTGCCGATCACCTTCTCAATACGATGGCGCATTTCTTTGGCCGCCTTGTTGGTAAAGGTCAGGGCCAGTATATTAAACGGGTCTATACCTAAACTAATGAGGTGGGCGATCCGGTAAGTAAGTACTCTTGTTTTGCCTGAGCCGGCACCCGCTATGATCATGGCTGGCCCCTCAGTATGGAGCACGGCCTGGCGTTGCGACTCGTTTAGTAAACTAATATAATCCATTTCGTCTCTTCCGCGTGCGTCTTTTAAAAATCCTTGCAATTTACGAATAACTTATCTGTTTTAGGAATGCTGCCGACACATTTAGAGAACCAGACACAGCTACAGATGGTTTCTTTAGGAGAAGTATTAGTTTGGCCCCTGTTTTGCGCTGTGTCAGAAGCCTGCGGTAGAGAGTTTGTAGGAGCTGCCTGTGGCTTGAATCAAAGCATTTATAGATAAAAGAAGCATAATGTTTATCTTTGCCTAAGCTGTGCCAGGTCGAAAGGCAACAAAATTCTGAATTTCCTGACCATGCGAATGATTAATACCGCTATACCTGCCATGAAGAGATTGCTTTTTTTGCTCATGTTCCTACCTGCCGGCTATACTGCGCTGGCGCAATCGGTTGAACAACAGAGCACACCACCCGATACTGTTGCTATACCTGACACGGTGACTATACCTGTTGTGGAAGAAAAAGCCGCTTCTGCTAAGGTGCCGCGCCCAAAGGGACAGGTATGGCGCACGCCGGAGATGCAGGAGGCAGTCAACTTGTACATAGCCTTGCAATACCAGAAAGCTTATACAAAATTCAAACAGGCGGCGGCAAGGGAAGAAGGGGCTGCGTATTATTTTATGGGCCGCATGCACCAGTACGCTGAACTGAAAAAACCGGTCGGAAATATAGATTCCCTGCAACGCCTCAACCCTGAAACGTATTTTGAATCCAATCCTGACTCTGCCAGATTCTACTTTAAACTGGCCCTGGACGGGAACAGCCTGTTGGGCAACCTGGGTATGGCTGAATTAATGTTGCTGACTTCAGAAGAAGATAAGAAGCGTTTCCTGCAGCTGATGCGCAGTGCCGCCGTGGAGATCCGGGAAATGGCCGTAGCCGGGGATGCCTTCTGCAACCGCATATTGGGAGGCATGTATTATACCGGCTATGGCGAGATACAGGACAAAGAATACGCGTTCAACTACATCAAAAGAGCGGCCAATAAAGGCGATGTGGTTGCCTATGGCTCACTGGCGAACCTATACCTGTCTGGAGAGGGCGTGCAGGAAGACGTAGCGAAAGCAGTTTTCTGGCTAAAAAAAGGAGCTGCTGCCGGTGAGCGCGAAGCGCTTTATACCTTGGGCCTGCTCTACGAAGAAGGAAACCTGGGCGAAGCAAAGCCCGACTCAGCCCGTACCCTGTACCATCAGGCCATTGCAAAAGGCAGTACGAATGCTTTTGAACAGCTCAAATACCTGAGCCAGGATGCAGACCAGAAACTGGTGCTGGCCTCTATTGAGCGTAACCCGGATATTGTAAAACGGACCCTGACCAATGGTGCCAATGTCAACACAAGGGTTATCCCGAACGGGTATGACTTTGACTTCAGGCTGCGTACTCCGCTGATGCATGGCATTTTTATTCCGCTATTATTGGAAGACTATGGCGTGATCTATGTGCCGGAAGTGCGCCTGCAGGTGGCCAGCCAGTTGTTGCGAAATGGGGCTCAAGTGAATGCCACGGATCAGGATGGAAAAACAGCGTTGCATTATGCCATGTCCGGTGCCCGCATCAACACCGAATTGTTCGAGATCGAGCAGGCTCGGTTGCTCGATACCTTGTTTAAGTATAAAGCCGACCCCAACCTGGTGGATAACCTGGGCAACACCCCCTTGTATTATGCGATCCGGTTTGCAAATGGCACACACCTGATGGAGCTGAACAAACTTCTGAAAGGAGGAGCTAATCCGAATATCCAGAACCTGGAAGGTAAAACGCCGCTGATGCTGGCTTGTCAGCTGGATGGAGGCAATGAAGTAATCGTAGCCTTGCTGAATGCCGGAGCCGACCCGGGCCTGCGCGACTACGCAGGCAAAACCGCGATGGACTACTCCAAGCGCGAAAGCATTCATAATATACTGTTGGCCGCAGGAGCGAGGGCACCTAAGAAATAAGCTATACCTGTAGGCTGAACCAGCACCGAGAGAAGCTCATTTTCGGCTTTCTAAACTTATTTATGGCTAACTTTGTCTCTCTTTTAGAATTCAAATCCGGCTTCGGAAAACAGTTACTGACTGACCGCCGGCGCATTTTTTCTATTTAATACTTACATGATAGTCCTTCAGAATACCGTCATCAGCGATGACATCCGCGAAAAATTCTTTGTCTGCAACCTGGAGAGGTGCAAAGGTGCCTGCTGTGTAGAGGGCGACCTGGGAGCACCTTTGGATGGCGATGAACTGGTGATCCTGGAGCAGCATTACGATAAGATCAAGCCCTACATGTCTGAGGACGGCAGACAGGCGATTGCAGAGCAGGGGCATTATATCATCGATTTTGAAGGCGACTATTCCACTCCGACCATTGGAAACCGGGAGTGTGCTTATGCCATCTACGATGAGCAGCATGTGTTGAAATGTGCCATTGAGCAAGCCTACTACGATGGCATCATTGATTGGAAGAAGCCCATTTCCTGCCACCTATACCCGATCCGGATTACCAAGTATGATGGCTTTGAGGCCCTCAATTATGATCGCTGGAGCATCTGTGCTGCCGCCTGTAATTTTGGCGAGGAGCTGGGGGTACGTGTGTACCAGTTCCTGAAAGAGCCGCTTATCCGCAGGTATGGCGAAGAT
>NZ_JSYF01000299.1:0-3098 GCF_054824225.1 Pontibacter sp. HJ8 | reverse complement strand
TATTTGTGAATGAGGAGCGGGAGCATATCCTGGCTTTGTTTGAGCAAACACTGGATGCTACTTCGAAGGAAGAGCTGGATGAACTGACGCTGGAGGGCCTGGAACTGTTGCAGGAGATTGACTTTGAGAGCACGCCGAATGACGAGGAAGATGATGAGCCCCTGGACGAAGATTTTCTTAAAAGCATAAAATAACCCTAGCTCCTGTCGGGCTCATGGAAATCACCCTAACGACCCCTGCCCTCCTTTTTCCGGCTATTTCGCTATTGTTGCTGGCCTACACCAACCGCTTTCTGGCACTGGCCAATCTCATCAGGAGCCTGAAGAGCCGCTATGCCAGCACACCCAGCCGCGTCGTGTACAGCCAGATCGAGAACCTGCGCATACGCCTGGTGCTGATACGCAACATGCAGGGCTTTGGTATTGCCAGTATATTTGGCTGCGTCTTCTGCATGTTTATACTCTTTGCAGGCTATAGTACAGTTGGCAAATATGTTTTCGGCCTCAGTCTGCTGCTCCTGATGATCTCGCTGGCGCTGGCCCTGCGCGAGACACAGATTTCGGTGAAAGCGCTGGAACTGGAGCTCAATGACCTGGAGGAAACCTCAGGAGCCGGATAGTCCTAAACCACTTAGTGCATAAAATTTACCAGAGGCCTTATAGCTTTCTTGATTTTACAAGAAGTTATAAGGCCTCTGTAATTGTTCCGGTTTCCGCTTCAATTCAGAGCAGTATACCCTAAAACACACCTTTTGGTATTGCTCTCATTCACATACATAAAGTAGAACTTTTTTGCCTTGGCTAAGTATATAACAATTCTATATTAATATATCATTGTTTTATACTCCACAGAAGGCTATACCTCTTTAATTGTTTATTCAACTCTAAATATGCATTGATGAGGCTACATCTACTTCTCCTGCTTGTACTTTCCTGCATTTGCATACCTGTCTATTCAACTCATCTGGCCGGTGGAGATTTTGAACTGCAACATGTCAATGGAAGCACCTACAGGCTTAGCCTCAACCTGTATTTTGATGAAATCAATGGCAGTCCAAGAGCAAGAGATAGCCAGATCAGGGTTTCAATATTTGAAAAAGGGACGAACAGGTTTATCACCTCTGTCACGATGCCGCTTAGAAAACAGACGAATATAAACTACTCGATTATAGATTGCACCACCAACGACCTTAAAACCTCTAAAATCCTGTACTACCAGGACATCGCTCTGGATCCAACAGTTTACACACATGCGGAGGGATATTATGTATCCTGGGAGCGTTGTTGCCGCAATCATACCATTAATAATATTGCTTCTCCGGAATCCGCCGGCCAAACATTTTACCTGGAATTTCCTGCCGTTGTCAGAAACGGAAAACCCTTTATAAACTCATCTCCCAAATTGCCAGAACCACTTAGTGATTATGCCTGTCAGAACGAGCTTTTCTATTACAACTTCAACGGTATCGATCCGGATGGCGACTCCCTGGTTTATGATCTGGTAAGTCCACTAAATGGCTATAGTGTACCAACTGATAATGTTCCATTTGCCAATCCCGCACCTTATCCTGAAATAAGCTGGCTTGCCGGGTATAATAAAGAAAATCAGGTGCCAGGCTCGCCCGCGCTGAACATAGACAGGAAAACCGGCAGGTTAACGGTAAGACCTACCAATAAAGGCCTGTTTGTATTTGGAATTCGGAGCCAGGAGTTCAGAAATGGAGTCAAAATCGGAGAGACCAGAAGGGACATTCAGCTAATGGTAAAGGAATGCCTGCGAAACGAAACGCCCGTGGTTCTTGCTAAAGGTAGCAACAGCACGGGCCTGTACAACCCGGGGCAGGTATACCGGATCAATAAAACAGGTCCGCGCTGCTTAGACATCCTGTTCACTGATCCTGATAAAAATGAACGGCTGGTACTTTCAGCTAAGCCAGTAAATTTTAGCAACAAACACTATAGTTTTTCTGGTCAGACACAAGGTATCGTTAACACAGGAACTACACAGGATACCCTGAAGGCCACGCTCTGCTTTACCGACTGCTTTGACACAGCTGGAAAAACATACCTGCTGGATTTGATAGTTAGTGATTATGGAGACAATGGCTGCGGATTACCACGACAAGACACCCTACGACTTAGTTTAGTAGCAGAGCGGGCCTCAGACAGGCCGCCTGTCCTCTCCTTTTCTACCCCGATAAAGGTTATAGAGGCATTTGAAGGTGAAACGATCCGGTTTGAGGTTATAGGCACCGATCCTGACAACGATTTAGTGACGGTAGCGGGAGCCGGACAAGGCTTTACCTTCAATTCACAAAGTATTGTGTTTAAGGAAAAGAAGGGTACTGGTCGCACCAGCGCAGAATTCAGCTGGCTGATCGATTGTCAAGCGCTGCAACAGCCTTCCTACAAAATTGAATTTATAGCCGCCTCAGGCCCGTGCGAAAAAGTGACCACGTCTGAAATAATAGAAATCAGGCCCAAAAGGAGGAGCATCACCCATAACGCCATCGCTTCTGAGCAACTGATTTGCTACAACAGCATTCCTGCCATCCTAACAGGCAGCCCCCCTGCCGGTGGGACAGAGCATTACACGTACCTGTGGGAAGCAAGCACAACAGGCGCACAAACCGGGTTTTCGCCTGCCGCAGGTAACAACAACCAGCCTCATTATACACCCGCTGCTCTGCCCCAGACTACCTGGTACAGAAGAAAAGTAATGGCAGGGGACTGCAACGAGCATACCAGCTCAGCCATTGCCATCAAGGTAGAGCCCTTACCGGCGGCCCCTCAGGCGACACCCGCCATTACCTGCCCGGGAGGAACCGTAGTTCTGAAAGCGGCTGCACCTGCCGCTGGTTCTGAGCTGGAATGGTATGATCAACCTACCGGGGGGATGCTACTGCACAGAGGCTCTTCCTATGAAACTCCTCCCCTCGATGCTAGCACAGATTTTTATGTGCAGACTGTAAACCGCCATGGCTGTGTCAGTGCCTCCAGAACGAAGGCTTCAGCGACAGTGCTGCCTTCTACAGCAGATGCTGGTGAAGACATAGCCATTATACAAGGCAGAAGGGTAGGACTGAAGGCTAAAGGAGG
>NZ_JSYF01000298.1:0-12617 GCF_054824225.1 Pontibacter sp. HJ8 | reverse complement strand
CCTGCTTATGGAACTGGTACACCTGATACAACGCAACGGCAGCGTATCGGAGCTTATCAACCGGCGCCCGGTATGGGTTCGATGGAGCGTCTACTACCTGGCGATTGTCGCGGTGCTGCTTTTTGGTCAGTTCGGCCACCAGGAGTTTATTTATTTTCAATTTTAACGCTCCCGTGTTATGCAAAACCATGGCGTCAGAAAGCTCCTGCTGAAACTCACTTTGCTCCTGCTACCTTTCCTGGTGTGGCCTATACTGGAGGCTGCCGTGCTCCCGATCAATTTTTTCACCTTTCGGGTATGGGAAACGCTTTCTGTGAATTCGATGCGCATTATGTCCGGCCCCTTCTACCCGAACATGTACATGAAAATGGAAGAGGAAGGCGAACTGGCGCCGCGTACTGCCTTTGCTGAAAAGCGGGTGGTGGAATGGTATACCGATGCATACGGTTACCGCAACCGCGATTCCAAATGCGATGTGCTGCTCATCGGCGACTCTAACATTACAGGAGCCAAGCTATCCCAGGAAGAAACCCTGGCAGAGGTGCTGGAGCGCAGGCTCGAAAAAGAAGTGTATTCCTTTGCTCCGGCCACTGTCAACCGATTCCTGGGCTCGCAGCGCTTCGAGCAGGATCCGCCGGAAGTGGTGATCGTATCGAGTATAGAACGGCGCATACCGGAGCTGCCGGCCGTCGGCGCCAACGGCATCGCTTCCAAAGTGCGGGACATTACCGGTACCACCATCAGTGCTTCTCCTGTACTTACCTGGCTGGCTGTGACGGCAGACCGTATCTCCAAACTGGCCCTCTACAGGCGTACCCTGGCCCAGATCGATCGTACATTAGGCAAAAAGGAGTATATTTCTTACCAGAATGAATTCTTCATTGAAGGGGAAATCGCCAACCGGGACTTCAGCCAGGAAGAGATCCACCAGATCGCTGACGTGCTGGCAGGCTACAAACAGGCATTGGAGGCCAGAGGAATTAGGTTTATCTTTATGCCCATACCCAACAAAGAGAACATTTACCACAAGTTGCTCCCTTCCCAAAAAAAGCCGGACTTTCTGCCCAGGCTGATGGCGGAGCTAAAGCAGCGCGAAGTGGATGTGATCGACACCCAAAGTACATTCGAAAACCTTTACCATGAAAAAAATATTGCGCTATACCCGGTTGATGACGCACACTGGAATAATACGGCCGTAGAGGTGGCTGCCGGCATGGTGGCACGACACTTACAGACAGGAACACCAGGCACAAAACCAGACGCCCGCCACCTCGTCGGGCAACTGGAACAGTAATTAAGGTTATCCCGGCACACGAAATGAACGTATAGCTCTAAATTCTACAACAAGCATGAAACCAAAGGCCCTCTACGATAAAACAACCAGACGCCTGAAGAAAATTTTAGGCCGGGTGGTGCCACACAATACCCGTCTCAAACCTACCGGTGTGTGCCGGGTCAATCTGGATGACCTGAGCAGCTGCAATGCGCGCGAATTAAAGGTGCATAGCATATACCCCCGTGCAGTTACCACACTGGATATACCTGAGCCACTATATGCGTCCATCTCGGACTACTGGAAGCAGCCGCGCAGCGTGCAAACGAACTACATGGTGGTGGAAGTACCAAACGGGCGCATTTACACCGACAATGAGAGCAGTGTGGCAATTGTCTCGCATTACAACCGGGTTATCGAGAATGTGTCGCTGAGCCTGACCGACGGCAAGGTGACAGAACCGGATCTGAACAACATCTTTGAGCAGCGCTATTTCAGTGCGCCAACCCGGTTCAAGGGTACCGTCTTTACCATGTTATCGGGCGGAGCTGGCGTCAACAACATCGGCCACTGGTTCCTGGACGTGCTGCCCAGGCTGCACCTGCTCCGGGAAAGCGGCCTCTTTGATGAAGTAGACTGGTTCCTGGTACCGAGCACGCGCTATAGTTTCCAGACAGAAACACTGGAACTGCTGGGCATACCTCCCGAAAAGATCATCACCGGCATGGAGTACAAGCATCTGGTGGCGGACCGCCTGATTGCGTCCACAGCTCCGCGTGGCAACCATACCCTGGTACCGAAATGGCTTTGCCAATATATCCGGGATGCCTTTCTGCCACTGGTTGAGGAAGAAGAACTTTCCCAACAGGAAGAGGAAGCGCCCTACCTCTACATCAGCCGCAGCGACTCGGCCATTCGCAATGTACTGAACGAGCAAGAACTGCTGGAGGTCCTGGAGCCGTATAATTTCAAATCGATCGTTTCCAGCCGGTATTCCATACTCGAAAAGATCCGGTTGTTCTCGCAGGCGAAGGTGGTCTTGTCGGCAACAGGCGCCGGCCTGATCAGCATGTTCTTCTGCAAACCGGGCACCAAGGTGATCGAGATATTCAACGAGGGATTTGTGATCGAGCCGTTTTATGACATCGCTACCAAGATAGATCTGGACTACGAGTACATCATCTGCAAAAACAACAGGAAAGTGAAGGATGCCGGTGAAGGCCAGCGCCAGCACCTGGTCGTGGATACCGACCGGGTAGTCGGTATACTGAAGAAGATGCGCAAAAACACGGGCGAAGCAAGATACAGTATCACCTAAGCCCGCTATTTAACCCATAAATAGCGTATAGGTACACGCAGAACCTAGCCTAAACAATCCGGCCTTTATGTTGCGCAACATAAAGGCCGGATTGTTTAAAAGCTATACCTGATCAGACCTACACCACAGCAGACCCCTGCCCTACCAGTTCATTTACGATGTGATTACCGATAGCCAGCGAGGAGGTGGCCGCCGGTGAGGGCGCATTGCGAACATGGATGATATTGGCACTCTTGAGAATGTTAAAATCATCGATCAGTTTACCGCTTCTGTCACAAGCCTGCGCTCTCACGCCTGCCCCACCCGGTACTAAATCGCTTTCCTGCACTTCCGGTATGAGCTTCTGCAGTGCTTTCGTAAAGGCCGCCTTGGACAAGGACCTGTACATTTCGCCCATACCTGTCTGACCGTACTTGGCCACGATTTTCCAGAAACCGGGCCAGCTCAGGGTGTCTTTGGTATCTTCCAGACTGAAGTCCTGGAACTTGTACCCTTCCCGCTTGAAGGCCAGCACGGCATTCGGGCCGGCTTCCACGCCACCCCGAATCATGCGGGTAAAATGCACGCCCAGGAACGGGAAGCTTGGGTCTGGCACAGGATAAATCAGCGTCTTTACCAGGTGCTCTTTTTCTTTGCTCAGCTTGTAATACTCCCCTCTGAAAGGAATAATGCGCAGGTCGTTTTCTTTCTCCGTCATACTGGCCACTCTGTCGGAGAACAGGCCGGCACAGCTCACCATGTTATCGGCTGCATAGAGATGCTTATCTGTCTCCACATGCACGGTATCTTTTTGAGAGTGGATGTTGACCACTCTTTCTCCAAACACAGCGTCGCCGCCATATTTGTTCTGGTACAGGTCCAGCAGCGTTTCAGCCATTTTCGGGTAATCAATGATGCCAGTTTGCGGGACATGAATTCCTTTGATACCCGTACAATGCGGCTCCAGCTCCTGAATTTCCTGCAGCGAGTTCAGCTCTCTCAGGTTCTGCAAGCCGTTGCGGATCCCTCTCTCATGAATTTCCTTGAGCTTGGTAACTTCTGCCGGCGAAGTGGCCACTATAATTTTTCCGCATAGCTCGTAAGGTATAGCATGCTCTTCGGCAAATTCTATCAGCGAGTGATACCCAGCTATACAGTTCTTTGCCTTGAGGCTGCCCGGGGCATAGTAAATGCCGCTATGCATAACGCCGCTGTTATTGCCGGACTGGTGCCTGGCTACCGAGTTCTCTTTCTCAATCAGAAGAACTTTGCTGTCTGGGTTTTTGCGTTTGAGGTGGTAAACGACGGAAAGACCTACAAGGCCCGCTCCGATCACGATGGTATCGTATTTTTTAACTGACATGCTATTATGGCTTTATCTTTAAACCTGAAATTAAATGCTGCTTATCCTTTCCATGAAATAGGACAAAAATTTATCAGCAAGAAGCTTTAACCTTATACGGAGAAATCTATATAGAGCCTAACTGATATTATGATATTTGAAATAATTCTGTATCTAGGATCCAAAGGTTTACCTTCAGTGCTATGGCTGGCATTTTTGTCCCTCTTCCCGCCTGTATAACTGCTTTGGCATGGCAGGTGAGCTTCGGAGTATGGCACTAGCTATACCTTCAGAAAAGCCTGTGGCGTGGTGGCAGCGTGCTTTTGCTTTACGGGACCGATGACAGCCTCGTAAATGGCAACTAACATTTGGTAATTCGCCTCGGGCGTATACCTGGCCTCGTAGCTCTGGCGGGCAGCTATACCTAGTGTAGCTGCCAGATCGGGTTCAGTCAGCAATTGCTGCACTTTTTCGGCCAGTTCGGCGGCATTCCCCGGTGTATAGTGCAGACCATTTACCCCATGTTCTACCAGCTGCTCTGCCCCTCCTATTTTGGCGGCGATCACCGGCGTACCGGTAGAAAAAGCTTCGATGATGGTCATCCCGAATGTTTCGAGCCACTCGGAGGAGAAAATGAGGCCTTTCGATTTTTTCAGCAACTCCAACACCTGCGGCCTTGCCTGAAAACCCAGGTATTCTGCCTCCGGATGCTGCTTCACGTGCGCTTCCACCCGCTCCCGCAAGGGCCCGTCTCCCACGATTCGAAGCCTGAACGGCTGCAAGGCATGCGCCTGGAGCAAAGTCTCGAGGCCTTTTTCGGGTGTGAGCCGGCCTACGTACAGGAAATAATCTTCCCGTACCGTTGCGCCTATACCTAAGTCTTCGGTAAAGTTTGGCTTCACCACCAGTTGCTCCGGCCTTAACTTGAGCGAAGAGTTGCGGAACAGGTCGGCCGCCCCGGGCGTGAGCGCCAAAAAACGATCTACCTTCTGCTGCCAGGTGCCCAGGAGCTTGTGCAACCCGGTCGTCAGGACCACCGACGCTGTCTGCACCGCCGAATCCCGGTATACCTTCTGCCGGATGGCCCCAATCGGAAAGGTCTTATGGATGTTTTCGGTCTGCACCTTATCCTTGTAATAAAGTAAGGCACTGGGGCATACGAGCCTGTAGTTGTGCAGCGTCATCACGACAGGCACCTGCAGCTTTCGAGCTACATAGAAGACTGCCGGAGAGACTAAAGGAAAGAAATTGTGCACATGCACCACATCCGGCCGGAAGGATAGAATCTTCTGCTCTACCTGCCGCGCACTCCGGGGGTTATACACCACACCCAGTGCTGCCTCCAGTTTTTCGGGCAGGGAGTTGACTTCTATATTGGAGAAAGACAGCTTTTCTACCTGATGCCCGTGCTGTTCCAGCAAGGCCGCTTCGGCATGAAAGACGGTGTCCTCGCCTCCGGCCTGTTTGTAAAAATTATGAACGATGAGTATTCGCATGAAAGGGGTCCTAACTAAAGCTTCTGATCGCTGTTTGCAGGTCTTCGGGTGTGCCCGTGTCCAGGCAGCTGCCATTGTCAAAGCATACGGCCTGCACCTGCAGCCCGTTGTCAATAGCCGCCTGCGTCACGGCTCCCAGGCTTAATTCGACTGTTTTACCTGTTGTTACCATCTGCTGGTATACCTGTTGCAGATGCTTGTGCATAAATACGGTGAAGGCCGGTCCCCAGCAGGCCAATGCCCAGCCATAAGTCAGGTACGATCGTTTCGGTTTCGGATAAATGTGCTGGACCGCACCTCCCGCACCCAGTTCGACCATGTCCCATTTATGCGGTTGCTGCACCGGGAAGACGCCCAGTACGACGTCCGCTTTTTGCTCCTGCTGCTGCGCCAGCATGGTTTTCAGGGCATCCGTTGGCGTGATGAGAATATCCGGGAAGCCGAACACGATCTGTTTTTCCCGGACGAAGGTATAGGCCTGGTCCAGGGAGAAAGGCACACCAAAGGGCTTGTTCATAATCAGGTAAGCCAGCTGCAATCCCAGCCGGCTGCCGTCACCGTAGTACTGCGGTATGTCCCACTTTCCCTTCCGTATGGTCAGATATACCTGGCTGGCACCGGCCTCCCGCATGAGCTCCAGCAGGTACTGCGACACCGCTTTGGGATGAGGCTCGCCCGTTTCGGGATTAGGTCCAAACCCAACGGGCAGCAGTTCCTTGCTGCAAGGCAGGGGCGCTAAACGTGTGGCAAGGCCGGCGGCAGGTAAAATACCAACAATTTCCATATCAGAACAGGAGCTGTAAAAGCAAGCAAAATCCCGCCCGGATCATACCTGACCGGAGCGGGATATTGCTCTACATTTTAGCAGTATAAGTAAAAAGCAGATTAAGCTACCGCTTCTTTTTTAAACACCTGCGCTGCCGAAGGCTTTGCTGCAGAGGCAAAGTGGCGGCGCTGCTCTTCACGCAGCTTGTCTACCAGTCTGCCTTCCGGAAGGATCACGTCGTCGTAGGTCAGTACTTTGTCCTTGGGTACGTCGTTCTTCAGGATACAGCCTTCTGCCACACCGATCGGCAACAGGTTTTCGCGCTCGGTTGTGTCGGCGTTCTCGCACAGGCCATAGGTCATGTAGTGGCCGATCGGGTCGATCACTTCACCTGCTTTCAGGTCGATCTTGGCGGCTGCCACTACTTCTACGCACGGGCCATAAGTTGGCGTAAGCGCCGCATCGTTGAACAGCACAGCACGTGCTACGGTAGACGGCACTTCGAAGTGGCACAGGTGGTAGGGCGTATAGAACAGGTATAGCGGGCCTTCACCCAGCTTGTACAGGTTCAGGTAGTGCTGCTGGATCGGGTGGTCGTGTGTGCCCAGTACAAATACGCCCGGTCCCGGCTCTGCGCCTACGATATAATCTACTATACCTGGTCCTTCGAGCAGTTCTTCGAGCGGGTACAGGTTGTGCACCACATCTTTCAGCGGCGTTCCGGAGGGTACGGTCGGGCCATGCATGCCACGCGTACCGACACGCATACCGGTGCCGTTGGCCACGATTGCCTGCTCAAACGAGATCTTGCTGCCATCGGCAAAGGAAGTCACCATGGACGGGTTCTGACCCCATTTCTCGGCAAAGCCCTTCTGCGTAGTCGGGTTGCGGTAGGGGTCGTGCAGGCCTTTAATGTTGCCGCACAGCACCGGCTTCACGCCCAGCGACTTTACAAAACGGTACAGGTTCATCTCCACACCCGGCTGGTCGCCATCGGCGTTGGTGAACACGACGCCTGCTTTGTCCGCGTATACCTTCAGGATCGGACCGACGGTGCCGTCCACTTCGGCATTCATCATGATGATGTGCTTCTTGCCCTGAATGGCGCGCATGGCTACGTTGGTGCCGAACTCTACGGCACCTGTTACTTCGATGATGGCGTCAATGCCTTCCGCGTCACACAGCAGCATGGCATCGTTGGTGATGCTATACCTGCCGTTGCGAATGTTTTCTTCCAGCTTGCAGAGGCTATCCACTTCCTGTGCGTCCAGTACACCGGCTTCGGAGTAGGCGCGTTTTGCTTTTTCGGTATCCCGGTTGGCAATCGCAACCAGTTCCATACCGGGCACATAGTTGCAGATCTGGAGTGCAATGCCACGGCCCATGAAGCCGGCACCTACCATTGCTACCCGGATCGGTTTATTTTCAGCCTGGCGTTTGGCCAGCGCAGTATCTACTAATATCATATCTTAACTTAGAATGAAAGGGTTGAAGAAAGAAAAGCCGCCGGTATTAAACCAGCAGCTTTCCTTCTGTTGATGACTCGAATTCGTTTTTATAGTCCGGGTGTACCTTGTCCTTCTCAGAAATGATCACCGGCTCAATCGGCCACTCGATGTTGAAAGCAGGATCGTTCCAGCGGATACCACGCTCTGCACCCGGGGTATAGAACTGTGTAACCTGATAAGTCACATCCGTGTTATCCTCGAGGGTAATGAAGCCGTGGCCGAATCGCTCCGGCACGAACAGCATGCGGTAATTGTCCGCAGTCAGCTCCACGCCGATCCACTGCTTGTAGGTCGGGGACTCGGGTCGCAGGTCGATGATCACATCGTAGATAGCGCCGCGGGTACAACGTACCAGTTTGGTTTCTTCGTAAGGAGAAAGCTGGTAATGCATGCCGCGCAGGGTACCTTTTTTATGATTGTAGGAAACGTTCGCCTGCACCACATTGGCGTTCAGGCCATGCTCCTCCATTTCGCGCTCGCACCAGCTGCGGCCAAAAAAGCCACGCTCGTCTTCCAGCTTCTTTACATCCAGTATAAAAGCGCCTTTCAGTTTGGTTTCTGTGAATATCATGATTAGCCTTTATGCGGTTTCTAACTGTGTTTTCTGTTCGGATGCTTTTGCAAGGGCATGCTGCCACTGCAACTGCTGGTTGATCGCCTCCGACTCCTGCAGGCTGGTGAGCACCATCAGGCGCATGTAAAGCGAGTTGCGGAAGTTGCCGTCCTTGAAGCCCATACCTTCCAGACCATCACGCAATTCTTCTATGGATTGCTTTAGGGTATGGGTAGGCTGGTGGTTGGGAGCCAATGCTTTGAACTTGTCAAAATTGACACGGTAAGAACGCTTATCCGGAGCGGCTTCCAGGTTTACGCTTACTTCTGTGCCCGGTATCACTTCAGCTACAGCATGGGCCAGTTCTTTCACCTGGTAGTTCCACTCGTTGCTACCGGCATTCACAGCCAGGAATTCACCTCCGTTGGAAGCTTCGCGTGTGATCGCCCAGTCAATGGCACGGGCCATATCTTTTACGTGGATGAGCGGGCGCCACGGGCTGCCGTCGCTCAGGATCGTAATTTTGCCTGTTGCTACTGCGCCGGCTACAAAGTCGTTCAGCACCAGGTCCAGGCGCAGACGATCGCTCATGCCGCAAGCCGTTGCAAAACGCAGGCAAGTCACGGTAAAGCCGTCGCCGGCCAAGGGCTGCAGTTCTTTTTCAGAAGCAACCTTGGAGCGGGCATAGGCCGTCAGCGGGTTCAGCTCCGAATCTTCTGTTTTGGCTTGCTCGGAGGCAGCCCCATACATGCTGCAGCTCGAAGCGAACACATAGTTCTTCACGCCAGCCGCCTTCGCCATTTCCGCAATACGGATGCTGGAACGGTAGTTGACATCCAGTGTTATCTCTTCAAACTTGTTACCCATCGGGTCGTTGGAGATAGCTGCCAGGTGTACGACGGCGTCCACGCCTTCCAGCACCTGAGCCGGCATCGTGCGCACATCACCGAAGAGTTGCTGGTCGAGTTTGGCTTCCGGCAGGTAAGGTGCATTGGTCAGGCAGGAGGCAAAATACGCCATGTCATACCCGATAATAGTTGCCTGTGGGTAGGTAGCTCTGAGTTGGCTGACAACACCCGGGCCGACATAGCCCATATTTCCAGTGATTAGGATTTTCATAGACAGGATAATCTTTATATACTATACTTGACTTGATACTTGATAGAGTGCGGGATTAATTAACTGCGGAAGAGAGCATTTTCTGCCAAACGTTCCAGGGCGCCTTGCCTTTCTGCCAGAGTTCCTCCAGCACGTGCTTGTCGCGCAGGGTATCCATTGGCTGCCAGAAGCCGGTATGGCGGTAAGCGGACAGCTCACCTTCTTCAGCAAGTCTTTCCAGCGGCTCTCTCTCCCAGGTAGTGGTATCGTCTTCGATGTAGTCGATCACACTTGGCTCCAGTACAAAGAAACCCCCGTTGATCCAAGGCATGTCGCCACCTTCCGGCTTCTCTTTAAACTGGTTGATCTTGGTCGTTTCGTTCGGCATTGTGAAGGCGCCGAAACGGCCCGGCTGCTGCACGGCGGTCAGGGTGGCCAGGGTACCCTGCTCTTTATGGAACCGGATAGCCTCTGTTATATTCACGTCGCTCACGCCATCGCCGTAGGTCAGGCAGAAGGTATCGTCACCGATATAGTCCTTTACGCGCTTCAGACGTCCGCCTGTCAGGGTGCCTTCTCCGGTGTCCACCAGTGTCACTTTCCAGGATTCCGTGTTGTTGTGGTGTACCTTCATGCTGTTGTTGCTCATGTCGAAGGTCACATCCGCGTTGTAGAGGAAGTAATTGGCAAAATACTCTTTGATCATGTGGCCTTTGTAGCCGCAGCAGATCACAAATTCATTGATGCCATGGTAGGAATAGATCTTCATGATGTGCCAGAGGATGGGCTTGCCACCGATCTCTACCATTGGCTTGGGCCTTACGCCACTTTCTTCGCTGATACGTGTTCCGTAACCACCTGCGAGTATGACTGCTTTCATTCTATTTGAAGGGTTTGGGTTATATTGAAAATAGGACTGAGTTTTAAGGGATTTCTCAGCTACAGATTAATACGACAATTGCTATATTTAGATTTTGATAATTTCACTTTTTTACATTCTCCTGAACAAATTGGGTTCTGTCAGGGCCTGGGAGCTTGGTGTAAGGAAATAAAGTAGGTTCTGAAGCCTTTGCTACGTTGCCTGGCATTGCAACTGCCCGGTGTTCTTTTTCCTGAGAACCGCAGCTTGGTGTAGTGTTTCTGGACGCAATAGCGGTAGTGGCTGTAGCGTATTTTGTACCGGTAATAGTGCTCTGTAAATTTAATCCATGCTATTTCTGTACAGAGCACCATCCCTTAGTCAGTCGTAATGGTATGATTTCTTACGTTGCTGGGTAGCAGCAGTCCCTTCAAGGTGAGGAACACAAACAGGCTGTTGGTGACCAGGTAGCGTTTCCAGAGGCGCCTGGGCTCTTGGTACAACCGGTACGTCCATTCCAGCGACAGGTCACGGGCCCATTTAGGCAACCGCTTTTCCAGTCCGGCATACGTCATATACGCTTGCCCCACTCCCAACATGCAGGCATTCACCCGGCCTTTGTGATCGGCCATCCAGCGTTCCTGTTTCGGGCAACCCAGTGCCACAAAGACCAGGTCTGCGCCCGAATCGTTGATCCTGTCCACAATCGCTTCATCTTCTTCCTGCGTCAATTGCCGGAAAGGAGGAGAATAGTAACCGGCGATCCGGAGGTCGGGGTGTTTGGCCTTTGCCGTGGCGGCAACTGCTTCCAGCACATCATCTGTTGACCCATAAAAGTAAACCGATTTGCCTCTGGCAGCGGCTTCTTCGAGCAGGCGGGGCATCAGGTCCATACCGGGTACGCGATCCTGCTCCTGTCCGTACTGCAACTTCATCAGCTTGGAAACCGGGCCGCCATCTGGAGAAGCCACATCGGCCTGGTTCAGTACGTGGTTAAATTGCCGGTCTTTGTAGGCTTCCACCAGCATGTGCACATTAGCAAAGCACACATAGGAGGAAGACCTGTTTTCGGTGAGCCAGAAGATATGTTCTACGAACTCGTTGAAACTGCCGGCAGTGATAAGTGATCGAAGCAGCCTGCGTTTTTCCCGTAACGGGGGTGCCGGGGCAACGCTGGTAAGTGTGTCAGATAAATTAGTATGCATTCTTTTCGCCTTTGATCATATTCCAGACAGTCAGGAAGATTATTTTCATGTCCATCATAAAGCTCCAGTTTTCCATGTATTTTACATCGTACTCGATTCGCTTCTCCATCAGGCTTAACTCTTTTGTTTCGCCGCGGTAGCCGCTTACCTGTGCATACCCTGTTATACCGGGCATTACAAAGTGTCTCATCTTGTACTTGTTGATCACTTTAGAGTAGTGGTCCAGTTGAGACACCAGGTTAGGACGAGGCCCTACTACAGACATGTCGCCCAGTAGTACGTTGAAAAACTGCGGTAGTTCGTCCATATTTGTTTTTCTCAGGAACGCTCCGATACGCGTGATGCGCGGATCGTTCTTAGTAGCCTGTAACTCAGTCTGATTGTTCATGCGCATGGTTCTGAACTTGTAGCACACGAAGAGTCTGTTTTTCTTACCCGGACGCAGCTGCTTGAAGAAGATCGGCCCCGGAGAGCTTAACTTGATGGCAAGCGCAATGATGGGCATCACAATCGGGAACAACAGCAGGATCACACTCAGCGAGAAAGCGATGTCAAACGCACGCTTGATGACTCGGTTCGTTACTTGCTCCAGCGGCTCCTTGCGCACACTGATCATCGGGATGTTCTGATAGAAATACATGTTCACATCACGCTGAACGATGGCACTGAAATCCGGAACGATGCGGAAGTAGATGAAGTTGTCGTCTGCAAACTCGGTCAGTTCATCGATCTGCTCCTTGTCGTTGAGCGGCAGGGTATAGTATACCTCGTCGATGTTGTTTTCCAGGCAGTAGTCTTTCAGGTCAGACACATTGCCTTTTACCATGCTGCTGTATTTGCTGAGCTCACTGGCCTTATCGGTGAAGAAACCCATGAACTTGCGTCCGGGTGCTTCGTCGCTGTTGAAGGTCTGGTGCAGCGAAATGGCTGCCGGTCCCATACCTACAATCACAAACCGGGAGTACGCCATGTCGGAGTTAGAGAAATAGCGCTGCACCAAAAACAACATCAGGCGGCTGATCCCGATCAGGAGTGCGGTAGACAGGTAGGTATACAGCAGCAGCAAGCGGGAGAGTTGCTCCAGGTTGAAGATCACGATACAGCTCGAAAGGATAATGGCATGTAACGCAAAAGCATTTAACAGATTTCCTATTCTTTTATCTACCGGAAAGAAGCCATCGATACGGAACACAAAGTTCTTGAACCCGGATACGATCCAC
>NZ_JSYF01000297.1:0-1384 GCF_054824225.1 Pontibacter sp. HJ8 | reverse complement strand
TCTCTTCTATTGTGGGCGTGGGCTTCCTGGTATGGTATGCGGTTACCAAGCACTGGGCGCTGGTTCCGATTTTTGTGATCGGTATACTGGTTCTGGGTGGTCTCACCAGTTTGCTCAGCGCCAAGATCAAAACCATGCAACGCTCCATCAACCGGGCTTCGAACAAAATGTCCGGGGTAATCACCGAATCGCTGCGCAACATCGAGCTGGTCAAAAGTCTGGGCCTGACCTACCCTGAAGTACGCCGCCTGCGCGAGCATACCGAACGCATTTTTGAGTTGGAAATGGAGAAAGTAAAGCGGGTGCGCACGCTCTCTTTCCTGCAGGGCACGGTCTTGAATCTGCTCAAGCAATCCATCCTGTTCACGCTGCTGTGGCTCATTTTCCGGGATGTGCTGACGACGGGCGAGCTGATCTCGATGCAGTTTATTTCGGTGAGCATTTTTGGCCCGCTGCAGGATTTAGGCACCATCATCCTTACCTACCGCGAAGCCGAGGCCTCGCTCCAGAACTTTGATGTGCTCATGAACAAGCCTGTCGAGACACGTCCTGAGCTGGCCATTGACATCGGCCCTTTGCAACAGCTGCGTTTCGAAAACGTGGTATTCCATCACAGAGGCGCTAAACAGAATGCAGTGGATGGCATTTCGTTTGAAGCCAACACCGGGGACACCATCGCCTTCGTCGGGCCATCGGGATCGGGTAAGTCTACGCTGGTAAAGCTGCTGGTTGGCCTCTATACACCGCTCAGCGGCGAGGTATACTACAACAATTTCCCGACGCACGAGATCTGGCTGAACGCAGCCCGGCGGCAGTTGGGTTTTGTGACCCAGGAAACGAACCTGTTCTCGGGTACCATCAAAGAAAATCTGCTGTATGTAAAGCCCGACGCCACCGACGAGGAAATCATTATGGCCATGCAGAAAGCATCGTGCCTCAACCTGCTGTCCCGTTCCGAGAAGGGCATTCATACCCAGATCGGCGAAGGCGGACTGAAAATGTCGGGTGGCGAGAAGCAGCGTCTTTCTATTGCCCGGGCTCTTATCCGCAATCCGCGCCTGCTCATTTTTGATGAAGCCACCTCCGCCCTCGATTCCCTGACCGAGGAGGAAATCACGGCCACTGTCCGGGAAATATCGGACCTCCGCGAGCAGATCACCATCCTCATCGCCCACCGCCTCTCCACGATCATGCACGCCGACACGATCTACGTGCTGGAGCGCGGCAAGATTGTGGAGCAGGGTAACCACGTGGAGCTAGTGGAGCAGAAGGGCCTCTACTACGCCATGTGGCGCCAGCAGATCGGGGAACGAAAGCAGGAGTTGATCCGCTAAGGTATGGCGGCGGCCCCAAAGACCTCGCAGTGTGCGCAGCTCCTGCGAGT
>NZ_JSYF01000296.1:0-1362 GCF_054824225.1 Pontibacter sp. HJ8 | reverse complement strand
GCAGTGTGCGCAGCTCCTGCGAGTGTCTGGTATGGGATTGGCGGTTGAACCCCTTGCTGTCAAAACGCAGATAAAGAAATCCGGAACAGCACCAGTGGGTAGGGACAGGTCGCGACCTGTCCGCTCGTACACCAGGTATAGGAAAAACGCTCTTCGGGGTTTCCCAATCCCGAAGCCAACCTGAAGGGGATATCCTTATCCCCGCGGGCAGGTATAGGTATAGCCTTTGACACAGACACTCGCAGGAGCTGCGAGGTCGGAGGAACGGGCATGCGTATGCTGTTATCAGAAAGCAGCGTATCTTTGCAAATCACCAGGCAGGTAACATACCTGGCTCAAGTCTCAAGTTTAGTTTATGTCTCACTCCAACAAGCCCGTTCCCTCTCTCACACCTCAAATTAGCTCTAACGGCCAACGCCAACTCAGCAAGCTGCAACAGGAGTTCAACCAGAAGGTAGCGCAGGTGGAACAGCTGAAACAGGAAACTGCCGCGCGCCGCGCCAGCATGAGCCAGGCCCGCAAGCGGATCGAGAAAGAGCTGCTGCCCATCATTGCACGGCAGATTGCGAAGCGCGTGGAATTGGTGCAGCTGCTGGATGAAGCTTTCGCCCTGCCCCTCTTCAGCTTTCGGGAGAAAGAGAAACTGGCCCTGCTCATTGCCGACATCACGTTTGATTTGATTGCTCAGTATGAGCGCCAGGACATGATAGTCCTGCACGACAGGTATGCAGAATTCCCTTATGCGGAACGTATTGTCCTGGACGAAGAAGACGAAACCGATCTGACAGCAGGTATAGCAGAAGAGGAGCCAGATATAGCCGAAGACTTCGGGGACCTGGATGAGTATGAGCGCATACAGGCGCAGTTGGACCGGGAGATGGAGCAGCGCGAGCAGGAAAAGCAGAACCGCCAGAAAGGACGCAAAACCAAGGCCCAGCAGGAAAAAGAGGCAAAAGCAAAGGCCGAGCTCAACAACATCAGCAAGGCCAGCCGCCGCGTATATACCGACCTGGCCAAGCAACTGCACCCCGACAAGGAACAGGACGAAACGAAGCGTGCCTGGAAAGACGAGGCCATGAAGAAGGTAACCCAGGCCTACCACCACGATGACTTCTTTGAACTGCTACGCCTCCAGATGGAGTTTCTGCAGGAACAGGGCCAGGCGCTGGATAAACTCCCCGATGAGCAACTCCAGTATTATGTGCAGCTTCTGACCGATCAGGTAAATGAGCTGAAACAGGAACTGGACGCTTTCACCTTCGGCCCGGACACTGATTTTTACAACCGTTTCTGCGGCAGCCCCAAACAAATGGACCAGAAGTTCAAGCGCGCCAAAGAGGATCTGAACCAGGAACTGGAAAG
>NZ_JSYF01000295.1:0-17405 GCF_054824225.1 Pontibacter sp. HJ8 | reverse complement strand
GCACACACAAAACCTGCCGCTCAGGGCGGGCAAAGGCTCCGTGTACGAAGGCGGCATCCGCGTGCCGATGCTGGTGAAATGGCCGGGCGTGGTCCTACCTTCCTCCGTTAATCACACGCCAATTATTATTGAAGATTTCTTCCCGACCATCCTGGAAATGGCGCAGCTAGGAAAGTATAACGTGGTGCACAAAGTGGATGGACAAAGCTTCGTGCCGTTGCTAAAGAATCCTTCTAAAAAAGCTTCTGACAGGGCTTTGATCTGGCATGTGCCGCACAAGTGGACGGAGGAAGACGGGCCCGGCATCAACTACAAAAGTGCCATCCGCGAGGGCGACTGGAAACTGATCTACCACATGCGCGACGGCAAGCTGGAGCTCTACAACCTGAAAACAGACCTGGGCGAGACAACCGATCTGGCTGCCAAGCATCCGAAACGCGTGAAAGCGCTGGCCACGAAGTTAGGCCAGCAACTGCGGGCTTGGGAGGCACCCATGCCAGGTTTAAAAAGTACGGGGAGACCAGTGCCCATGCCGGATGAAGTCCTGAACCGATTAAAATGACATGGAAAATTTAAGATAAATATCCTGCTGCCAGCAAAGAGCAGCAATTGCTTTAAACAGTCACCATTAAACAATTATTATATATAATCATGAAGTACCTTTTTACCCTTTTATGCTGCGCAATGCTAAGCTTTACCGCTTTTGCGCAGCGTGACACTATTGCCGTGAACAAGGATTGGACGTTTGCGCCCGACAAGAAAGCAGAAGGCCTGAACGGCAAATGGTTTGAGAAAGCACTGCCCGGCGCCCGAACCGTGCAAATCCCCCATACCTGGAATGTGGAGAAAGAGAACGACCGCCACTACGGCTGGGGCTGGTATCAGAAAAAAGTAAACATCCCGGCTAACTGGAAAAACAAGAACGTGGTGCTTCAGTTTGGCGCCATCAACCATACTTCCTACATCTATGTAAACGGCCAGAAAGTGGCAGAGAACATTGGCGATGGCTTTAACAAGTTCTATGTAAACCTGAACGGCAAAGTGAACTATGGCCAGGAAAACACGATCACAGTGGCCGTGAACAACGCCTATAGCGGCAACAAGGTGCCTTTCGGAAGCTCCTTCGACTGGCCGAATGATGGCGGTATCATCCGTCCGGTAGCCCTAATTGTGTCGGGTAAGCCGGCTGCCAGCTACCTGCATGCCGAGCCGAAACTGAACGTGGCCACCAATGCCGGCGACCTGAAGGTGAAAGTTGGTTTTGCGGAGACACCTGCGCGCAACATCCGCCTGGCTGTCACCATTACCGAAGAAAACCAGCCTACCAAAAAAGTGGTGCTGAAGCAGACCGCCAAGCCAACCTTCCAAAACGGCGAAGCCATCCTGACCTACAGCCTGCCCAAAGTGAACCCGTGGCATTTCGACTTCCCGAACCTGTACCGGATTGACGTGACCGTGCTCGATGGCCGCAAAGCGGTGGATAAGATCAGCGCTGACATTGGTTTCCGTGAAGTGAAGTTTGAGAAAGGAAAAACATACCTGAACGGCGAGCGTGTGAAGCTGATGGGCGTGGAGTGGACCGCCGGCTCTAACCCGGATTATGGCCTGGCTGAGCCGGAATCGGAGATCATCCGCCACGGCAAGCTGATGAAAGACGTGAACGCCATCTTCAGCCGCCAGCACTTCCAACAGAGCGATACGTTCTATGATTTCTGCAACCGAAACGGCATTATCCTGCAGGAGGAAGTTCCGCTTTGGGGACCGGAAACACCTGCCAACGACACCATCCGTACCATTGCGCACGCGCAACTGGAGCGCATGATCCGCAACCACTACAACCACCCTTCCATCTTTGCCTGGGGTGTGGGCAACGAGCTGAACGGTCGCCAGGACAACACCAAGAAGATGATCGAAGGCCTGATAGCCAAAGCACGCGAACTGGATTCTTCCCGACTGGTGGCTTATGTGAGCAATACCATCAAAGACGGCTTCAGCAACAAGCCTAACTTTGTGCCGGACGCCGGTAGCCTGGGCGATTACATCATGATGAACGAGTATGGCGGCAGCTGGTGGCCGATCCCGGTGGGCACCATTCACCACTACCTGGACAGCGTGCACATGTCGTACCCGGACAAGCCTCTGTTCATCTCCGAATTCGGTTTGGTGGAGCCTAACTTCCGGGGTGGCGATGAGCGCCGCATCGAAGACCTGATCTACCACATGGCCGTGTACGAGAGCAAGCCTTACGTGGAAGGCGCCATTTATTTTGACCTGACTGATTACCGTACGCATTACCCGGGCACGTTCGAAAACAACAAATTCAGACGCCGCGTGCACGGCATCTACGACATGTATGGCAAGCCGAAGCCTTCCATGAAAGTGCTGCGCGAAATGTCTTCGCCGGTGGAGGTACAGCAGTTGCAAGGGAAGCGAAACGGGAAGGCAAGTGTGCTGATTTTTGGTAGCATTGGCCTGCCACAACATACCGTAAAAGGTTACAAGCTATACCTGTCCGACAAGCCTGATAACTACGCTTCCGGCAAAGCCTACGAGCTGCCGGAAATTAAACCAGGTCAGCAAATCAGTTTTGAGATCGAGGACCAGTTCAAGGGCCAGGGCATCATTACCATCGTACGCCCGACAGGCTATGTAGTAAGTCAGAAATCGTTCTACACCAACAGCCCGGAGCTGCAGCCAAAAGAGTACTAACATCGGGGATTAAATTTCCCAGTTAAAAAGCATTCAACAGGGTGGGCAGGTACAGCCTATACCTGTTGAATGCTTTATACAAAGATTAAAGCTGTTGAAAGCCAGTCATTGCACCAGGCAGGAGCTTGCAGACTATCTCAGACGCATAAGAAAACAACGTATACCATGAAGAACCTAACCAGAAGCATCCTCTTTTCACTCCTGACCCTACCGGTAGCAGGCGTTGCCCAGGAGGCAAGCGAAAAGCCTAACTTCGTGATCATCCAGCCCGGCGACACTGAGGCCGATATCATCCGGAAAGCAGCCAATGTAGTGCCTTCTCCGCGCCAGCTACGGTGGCAGCAGTTGGAGCTGACCGCCTTCTTCCACGTGGGCGTCAACACCTTCACCAACCGCGAGTGGGGCACCGGCAAAGAAGATCCGAAGATATTTAACCCTTCGCAGCTCGACGCCCGCCAGTGGGTGCGTGTGGCCAAAGAAGCCGGTATCAAGCAGGTGATCCTGACGGCCAAGCACCACGATGGCTTCTGCCTCTGGCCGACTGCCACTACGGAGCATTCGGTCAAGAACAGCCCCTGGAAAAACGGGCAGGGTGATCTGATGAAAGACGTGGCCGAGGCTTGCAAGGAGTACGGCATTGGCTTTGGCGTATACCTGTCTCCCTGGGACATGAACTCACCCGTGTATGGTACCGATGCTTATAACGACCTGTTTATAGAGCAACTTACCGAACTGCTGACCCAGTATGGGCAGATCGACGAGGTATGGTTTGACGGGGCCAACGGCGAAGGCCCGAACGGCAAGAAGCAGGTATACGATTTTGATCGCTGGTATAAGCACATCCGCAAGCTGCAACCCACGGCCACCATTGCCATCATGGGGCCGGACGTGCGCTGGGTGGGAACTGAGACCGGCTACGGACGCGAAACCGAGTGGAGCGTAGTGCCAGCCGATAACCTGGACCAGACTTCTGTGGCGGCGAACTCACAGCAGGCAGTGACTTTTAAGCCTACTGGTGATATGCGGGGCGAAGTGCTGGGCAGCCGCGAGAAGATCCGCAACGCCAAAGGCTTGGTATGGTATCCGGCCGAAACGGACGTATCCATTCGACCGGGTTGGTTCTACCATCCGGCAGAAGACGACAAGGTGAAGTCTCCGGAGAAGCTGTTGGATATCTACTATAGTTCCGTAGGCCGCAACGGCGTGCTCCTGCTCAATATTCCGCCGGATACCAGAGGACTTGTGCATGAGAGTGATGTGGAAGCGCTGCAGGGATGGAAAAAACTTATCGACGATACGTTTACCAATAACCTGGCAAATGGCGCCAAAGTGAAAGTATCGGGCAAAAACAAAAAAGCGATACTCGACGGCAAGTATGACACGTACTTCACCACCAAATCAGAGAAAGACACGACAGCAGTGGTAGAACTGCAGCTGAAAGGGGAACAGACCTTTGATGTACTTATGCTGCAGGAAAACATCAGCGTAGGCCAGCGCATTGAAAAGTTCACCTTTGAGTACTGGAAAGACGGCCAGTGGCACAAAGCCACCGAGGGCACAACCGTAGGCTACAAGCGCCTGTTACGCTTCGAGCCGGTAACAGCCAGCAAAGTACGCCTGCGTATTGAGTCCTCCAGGCTGAACCCGACGATCTCGGAAATCGGGCTGTACAAGAATGCTTTAGCGAAAGTCGCTATACCTTAACCAATCACTGGCAGACTAAAGCTGTCTTCGTACCTGGTCTCCAGGAGCAGGTAGGAAGACAGCTTATTTTCTGATGAACCGGTCAGGTTCACGATCCTCCTTAACATACTCTTTATGAACACAAAACTCACCCTTCTGCTTGCTTTCCTGTTGATGCCTCTGGTGACACTTGCCCAGCAGCCAGCCAGCATTATACCTGCACCCGTCAGCATACAGCTAACGGATGGAAATTTCGAAATTGACAGCCAAACTTCTATTCGCATTGAGAATGAGAAAAAGGAGCTGAAGCCGGCCGCTGCGTTTCTGGCTACCCGTATCCAGGCTATTTCAGGGTACGAGCTGCCTGTCAAAAAGCGCAAAGGAAAGGCCATCAAACTGGCCATCGAGAAAATAGAAAGCCTGGGCGAAGAAGGGTATCAGCTGCATGTCTCTCCAGCCCAAATAAGTATAAAGGCCAATACCCGGGCCGGAATCGTTTATGGTATACAGTCATTGTTGCAGACGCTGCCGGCTGTCCGGACCAATGCGGCGCTGGTGGTGCCAGGTATGGCCGTAACCGATTACCCGCGCTTCAAGTGGCGCGGCATGCACCTGGATGTGAGCCGCCACTTCTTCTCCCCGGAAGTCGTGAAGCAGTACATCGACCTGCTGGCCAGTTATAAAATGAACACCTTCCACTGGCATTTGGTAGACGATCAGGGGTGGCGCATCGAGATCAAGAAATACCCGAAACTGACAGCGGTAGGCGCCTGGCGTGTAGACCATACCGACAAGCCGTGGGACGCAAGGCCACAGGCAAAACCGGGTGAAGAACCCACCTATGGCGGCTATTATACCCAGGAACAGATAAAGGACATTGTCGCATACGCCAGGCAACGCAACGTAACGGTGGTACCGGAAATTGAAATGCCGGGCCACGTGGCATCGGCCATTGCGGCTTACCCGCACCTGAGCTGTGCCCAAAAGCCGCAACTGCCGCTTACCGGCGGAAACTACAAAGACATGGCCTCCAACTATTGCCCGGGCAACGAAGAGGTGTTCACTTTTCTGGAAGATGTGCTGGATGAGGTGGTCGAGTTATTTCCGTCGCAGTATGTGCACATTGGCGGAGACGAGGTAGATAAGTCAGGCTGGAAGAAATGTCCGCGCTGCCAGAAGCGCATAGCCGATGAAGGGCTGAAAAACGTGGAGGAACTGCAGAGTTATTTTATACGTCGCATGGAGGCCTACCTGCTCACCAAGAACCGTCGCATCATTGGCTGGGACGAGATCCTGGAAGGTGGACTGGCCCCGCAGGCGACCGTGATGAGCTGGCGCGGCGAGAACGGCGGCATCGAGGCGGCTAAGATGGGCCACGATGTGATCATGACCCCTGGCTCGCCGGTATACTTCGATCATTACCAGGCCGGACCGGAAGGCGAACCCCTGGCTATCGGCGGCTTCAACACCCTGAAGAAGGTATACGATTACGAACCGATACCAAAAGAACTTACCCCGCAAGAGGCAAAGCACGTGCTGGGGGCACAGGCCAATGTCTGGACCGAGTTTATACCTACCGCCTCACAATTGGAGTACATGGTGTTGCCCCGTATGGCGGCACTCGCAGAGGTGGTCTGGTCTCCCCAGGCAAACCGGGACTGGACAAAATTCAGCCAGCGCCTGCAGCAGCACTTCAAGGCTTATGACCAGAAAGGCTTGACCTACTCCAAAGGCAACTATACGGTAGACATCAAACCAAACTCAGAGAAAGGGAAACTGCTGGTCAACCTCACAACCGAAGCCATCAACGGCGATGTCTACTATACCCTGGACGGCACAACCCCTACGACCAAAAGCAGGAAGTATGAGCAGCCTATCCAGATCGACTCTTCTGTGGTGGTGAAAGCGGTCACGGTGATCAACGGAAACGTAATGGGGCTGAAGCCGGCAGAGCAGTCGTTCAGTGTACACAAAGCCGTTGGGCAGGAGGTAGCGTATGCGAACCCGGTCAACAGGCACTACCTGGCCGATGGACCTAACTCCCTTTCCGACGGCGTAAGGGGAAAGCATGCAGTGGGCAAATACTGGCATGGCTTCAACGGCAAAGACCTGGTGGCCACCATAGACCTGGGAGAGGCGAAGTCTATCCGCAGCATCACACTAGGTTGCCTGCAGCACTACCGCGACTGGATCTTTATGCCGACTGCTGTGAAGTTTGAGGTATCCACCGACGGGGTAAATTTCAAAGAAGTACAGACGGTGAAAAACCCTGTTTCGCTAAGCGAGCAGCAGGCTACCATCCACGACTTTAAAGCTGCGTTTCCGTCACAAAAAGTAAAATACGTGCGGGTGACAGCCCGTCACCTGTCCTCGTTGCCGGAAGGCCACAACGGGGTAGGCCAACCCGCCTGGCTTTTTGCTGATGAGATCATGGTGAATTAACTCCAGGTATTTGCTGCAATTTTTTTCTATATTTAAAGGGAACTATGTAAACCGAACTGTAGAAGCTACAAAATATGACTACACGAAGAGATTTTGTTAAAACCGGAAGTATTGCAGCCCTGGGTGTTGCCGCCACTGGATTTTCTTTTATGTCTTTCAATTCCAAACAGCCTTTCAGCAGCCAACGTCCGGTTGCTGGTAGCAGGAATTTCACAAGTAAAGCGGTTGAGAAAAAACTGAAAGAGGTGAAGAAAGCCATAGGGGATAAAGAACTTGCCTGGCTTTTTGAAAACTGCCTGCCCAGTACGCTGGACACAACCGTTACTTACCAGGAAAAAAATGGCAGACCGGATACCTATGTGATCACTGGTGACATCGATGCGATGTGGCTGCGTGATAGCTCTGCGCAGGTATGGCCTTACCTGCCGCTCATGGCCAGTGATAAGCCGCTGCAGCGGCTGGTGGCCGGCGTCGTCAATCGCCAGACCAGCTACATCCTGAAAGATCCTTATGCCAATGCTTTCTACGACGATCCCAAAAAAGTAGGGGAGTGGGCAAAAGATCTAACCGAGATGCAGCCGGGCGTGCACGAGCGCAAGTGGGAAATCGATTCGCTCTGCTATCCGATCCGCTTGGGCTACCATTACTGGAAGACCTCCGGAGATACAGATCCCTTTGATGCCGACTGGACAAATGCCATGAAGCTTGTTGTGAAAACCTTCAAGGAACAGCAACGAAAAGATGGAAAAGGTCCTTATAAATTTCAGCGCGTTACGGGCTGGCAAACGGATACCGTAGCCGGTGCAGGATATGGCAATCCCATCATGCCGGTTGGGCTGATCTGCTCTACCTTCCGCCCGTCTGACGATGCGACCATATACCTATACTTGGTACCGGCCAACTTTTTTGCCGTGACCTCGCTTCGGCAACTGGCCGAGATGAGCATCCAGCTGAAGAAGGACAGTGCCTTTGCCGCAGAATGTACCAAACTGGCCGATGAAGTTGAAAAAGCGCTGCAGCAGTATGCCGTGGCAGAGCATCTTAATTTCGGCAAGGTTCACCCTTTTGAAGTGGATGGGTATGGCAACAAACTGTTCATGGACGATGCCAATATTCCGAGCCTGCTGGCGCTGCCCTACCTGGGTTGCTGCCCTGTGAACGACCCGGTTTATCAGAACACCCGCAAGTTTGTGCTGAGCGAGAGCAATCCCTGGTTCTTCAAAGGGAAAGCCGGCCAGGGTATAGGCGGGCCGCACGTAGGACAGGATATGATCTGGCCGATGAGTATCATCATGCAAGCCATGACGAGCCAGTCGGAACAGGAGATAAAAGATTGCCTCCAAATGCTGAAAACAACGCATGGTGGCACAGGTTTCATGCATGAAACTTTCCACAAAGATGACCCGACCAACTTTACCAGGAAATGGTTTGCCTGGGTGAACACCCTGTTCGGGGAGCTCATCCTGAAGCTGCATGCCGAGCGACCGCACCTGTTGAAGGCCTAGTTATTTAACACCCCGTTGAAAGGAGATTCTCCTTTCAACGAGGCTATGGAATGAGTCAGATTTTGAGAAGATCGGAGTAAACAGCAAGAAGAAAATCAATGAGCAGCAGACGTAAATTTATCAAATTATCGGCCCTGGGGGCCACTTTCCTGGGCGGAGGGTTCCACGTGGTGAAAGCCTTTGGCGGCACCCTACGTCCGGCCAAAAGTAACAAGCCCGTTGTCATTTCGACTTGGGACCATGGCATGCCCGCCAACGAAGCCGCCTGGAAAATCCTGTCCAAGAACGGCAACGCACTTGACGCGGTAGAGGCTGGTGTGCGGGTGCCCGAAGCAGACCCGAACGTACGCACCGTAGGTTACGGCGGCTTTCCCGATCGCGAAGGAAAAGTAACCCTCGATGCCTGCATTATGGACAAAGACTCTAACTGCGGAGCCGTGGCCTTTTTGCAGCACATCAAGCACCCGATTTCGGTGGCCCGCAAGGTGATGGAAGACACCCCGCACGTGATGCTGGTTGGAGACGGTGCCCTGAAATTTGCCTTGGAGAAAGGCTTCAAAAAGGAGAACCTGCTGACGCCGGCTTCAGAGAAAGACTGGAAGAACTGGCTCAAAGAATCCAAGTATAAGCCGGTCATCAACATCGAAAACCACGACACCATTGGCATGCTAGCCCTGGACGCCAACGGCGATCTGGCCGGCGCCTGCACCACGAGCGGGGCTGCCTACAAAATGCACGGCCGCGTGGGCGATTCGCCCATCATCGGGGCCGGTTTGTTTGTCGATAACGAAGTGGGAGCTGCAACGGCCACCGGCCTGGGCGAAGCCGTAATCCGGATGGTGGGCAGCCACCTGGTGGTGGAGCTCATGCGCCAGGGCAACTCGCCGGAGGACGCCTGCCGCCTGGCCGTGGAGCGCATCATCGCCAAGCACAAAGACGTGAAAGACTTGCAGGTTGGCTTTATTGCCCTGAACAAAAACGGCGAGTACGGCGGCTACTGCATCCACAAAGGCTTTAACTATGCCGTGCACGACAAGTCGGGGAAACAACTGATCGATGGAAAGAGCAAGTTCTAACTTACCCTTGCCGGAAGCGCTAACGGTTGAAGTATGCATTGATTCGGTAGCCTCTGCCCTGGCCGCCGAGCAGGGCGGCGCTCAGCGCGTTGAGCTCTGCGACTATCTGGCCGGCGGCGGCACCACGCCCAGCGCCGGTATGATCGAGGTCGTGCGGAAAAGTATAGGTATAGGATTGCACGTGCTCATCCGTCCACGCCGGGGCGACTTTTTATACTCTCCCGCCGAGTTTGAGGTGATGAAGCGCGACATACAAGTATGCCGCGAGCTGGGTGTGGACGGTGTAGTGATCGGGGCGCTGAACAAAGACGGAAGTATAGATGTGGCCGGTACGCAAGCTTTGATCGAAGCGGCGGAAAGTATGAGTGTGACTTTCCACCGCGCCTTCGACCGGGCAGCAGATCCTTACAAAGCACTGGAAGATTTATTGCAACTGAACGTGCACCGTCTGCTCACGTCGGGCCAGCAGGAAACGGCACTGCAAGGTGCCGACCTGATCCGGGAGCTGCGCGAACGCTCTGAAGGCAAACTCATCATCCTGCCTGGTGGTGGTGTAACACCGGCAAACGTGCAGGAACTGGTGGCGCGAACAGGTGTTACGGAAGTACATGCCTCTGTGCGAACTTCTGTGGAAAGCAACATGGTATACCGCAAAGACCAACCAGCTATGTCGAGTAACCGGGTGCTCTCCGAGTTTGAGCAACTTGTGGCCGATGTAGCGCAGGTACGGGCGTTAGTTGCCGGTTGTTAATTATTGATCAGCAATCGTGTTTCGCTCTTTCGGACATCCTTGTCCGGAACAGCAAGTATAAAGTATGGCTTTTCAAGTCAGTCGGATTGCAAACCCGACGCCATAACAGGACACAAGTCTGCAGACTTGCGCCATAGTACGAGTATAAGTATGGCTTCAAAGCGAAAGCAAAGGAGCCAACGCACATTTACCAGCAACATGATAAACAAGTACAAACTATTACTCCTTTCCCTCTTGTTCCTAAGCGGGAACTTTGCATCCGCCCAGGGCAAGAAAGCCGCTCCGCAGGACAGCACCAAAATGCAGTGGTTCGGCGACGCCAAACTCGGCATCTTCATCCATTGGGGCATTTACGCCGTGAACGGCATTCCGGAATCGTGGTCGTTTTTTAACAACTACATCAGCCACGAGGATTACATGAAGCAGCTCGACGGCTTCACGGCAGACAAGTATAAGCCGGAAGAGTGGGCCAGGCTGATCAAAGAATCCGGTGCGCGCTATTCGGTGATTACCACCAAACACCACGACGGCGTGGCGCTGTGGGACAGCAAAATGGGCGGCATCAACACCAAAAAACATACGCCGGCCAAACGCGACGTGCTCACGCCGTTTGTGGACGCGCTGCGCAAGGAAAACCTGCAGGTAGGCTTTTACTACTCGCTGCCTGACTGGAGTTACGCGGACTATGACGTAGCCACTCGCACCAAAAAACGCTATACCCTAAAAGAAGAGCCACGTCGCTGGAAGAAATTCCAGAACTTTTACCAGGGGCAACTCCGAGAGCTTTCTAAAACTTACAAACCGGATCTCTACTGGTTTGACGGCGATTGGGAACACAGCGCCGAAGAGTGGGAGTCTGAAAAAGTGCGTCAGATGTTGCTCGGTTATAATAAAAACGTGATCATCAACTCCCGCCTCAACCACTACGGCGACTATGCTACGCCGGAGCAGGGCGTGCCGGTGGTGCGTCCGCAGGAAAAGTATTGGGAGCTGTGCCTGACCATGAACGACTCCTGGGGTTATTCGCCGCACGACCGCCACTATAAGAGCCCGAACCAGGTGATCCGCACTTTTGCAGACTGCATCAGCAACGGCGGGAACCTGTTGCTCGACATCGGCCCGAAGCCGGACGGCACCATACCGGAAGAGCAGGTGGCGATCCTGAAAGAATTGGGGCGCTGGACGAAAAAGCACGAGGAGGCCATTTTCGGAACCGTAGCCGGTATACCCGACGGGCATTTCTACGGCAACTCCACTTTGTCCAAAGACCGCAAAACCCTATACCTGTTCGTGGAGAGCCAGGGAGCCGAATCGGTGCGCGTGCAGGGGCTGGCCTCACCGATTAAAAGTATAAAAGTGGTGGGCAGCAACGCTGCGCCAAAGTATGAAAATCTTGGCAACACCGCCTACATCCAGATACCCTCCAATGCCTACGACAAAGACATCACCGTACTGGCGCTTACTTTTGAGGAGCCTTTGAAATTAACCTCCCAAGCTCCTGCCAAATTGGAGTTAACATCGCTGCAAAAGGCTGGCAAGCTGGAAACGACGCAGCGTAACCGCACTATCCGCCAGATTTCCGATAACCTGCAGGCTGGGCACAACCCGTTCCAGAACACCGCGCTGCAGCCCGACGGAGGTGAAGCAAAGCAACTGAAACTGGCCGACGCCGGTGTAGAGCGCTGGGTGAAGAAGCATGCCGAAACGATGTACAAATCAAACCCGGGTTTACCTGCCGGCCATTACGAAGGAGCCACGGCGCTTTCGGAAGATAAGCAGACGCTATACCTGTTTGTGGAAGGCAAACCGACCGGACCGATCGCCATCAAAGGACTTAAGAACAAGCTGCACCGCATCCGGGTGGTGGGCAACGGCACCTTGCTGGGCCATGAGATCTTCAACAAGCAGTACTGGAGCGACATCCCTGGCATTGCCTATATCGACGTGCCCCACGACCTGCTGGACGAGGACCTGACGGTGATCGCCGTGCTGTTGGATGGACCCGTGTCGCTTCACCGTGAGGAAATTAAGCCGATCGAGAGTAATTAATCCGGACAGGTTAACCCACCCTAACCCCTCCCAAGAGGGGAATTATACTTCCTGAAAAGTCCCCCTTTGAAGGGGGCAGTGGGATGATAATCGTTCTCAAACTTCCCTCTTGGGAGGGGTAGGTTTATGGGTAAACTGGTTCAAGATTCTTTGTCATTCTATTAAGAATCTTGGTAAAAGGGAGGTTAAGCCTATACTACCTGCTACCAAGATCCTTTCAGGATGACAAAAAGGAGAATGGGCTATTCCCCTCTGAATAGGCTGAGGCATGTGGATAGTATGCTGCTTTTTACAGCTCATCAACAAAAATTACGCTTTTATACTTACATATTATGTTCAAACACTACCTCTACACTATACTTTTCACAGTTATGTTTCTCGGGGTGCAAACCTGGTCAATGGCCCAAACCCTCGACCCGAAGTACCCCTTGATTCCGTATCCAACTTCCTTGACGCCGCAGGGGGGAAGCTTTACCATCACCAAACAAACCAAACTGGTGCTGCCCAAAGAGAGCAGCCTTTTCAAAAACGAGGCAGAGCAGCTTCAGTACCTGCTTTCGGGCAGCCTGGGTAAACCGCTGAAAGAGGCGAAAAAAGCTGCTACCAATATCATTGTTTTCCAATACGACCAAAGTATAAATGCGCCCGAAGGCTACCGCCTGAGCATCTCGGCAAAGCAGGTGACGCTGGTAGCAAAGGAGCCGGCCGGCATGTTCCGCGCCGTGCAAACGCTGCGACAACTGCTACCTGCAAGTATAGAACAGAAATCGGCGCAGGCCCAATTGACACTTCCGGCCCTGCAGATTCAGGACGAGCCAGCCTATACCTGGCGTGGCATGCACCTGGACGTGAGCCGTCATTTCTTCACCACCGATTACCTGAAGAAGTTCATCGATTTGATGGCGCTCTACAAGTTTAACAAGCTGCACCTGCACCTGACCGACGATCAGGGCTGGCGCATTGAGATCAAGAAGTATCCGAAATTGACCGAAGAAGGTGCCTGGCGCACGTTCAACAACCACGACCGCGATGTGATCGCCCGCTCCAAAGAGAACCCGGATTTTGCGCTGGACGAGCGCCATGTGGTGCAGAAAAACGGTCAGACAATGTACGGCGGCTTCTATACGCAGGAAGAAATGAAAGGCATCATTGCCTACGCAGCCGCCCGCCACATCGAGATCATCCCCGAAATTGACATGCCCGGCCACATGAAGGCTGCCATCGATGCCTACCCGTTCCTGACCTGCGGCGAAGCGGGCTGGGGAGAGACCTTTTCGGTGCCAATTTGCCCGTGCAAAGAAAGCACCTATGAGTTTGCCGAGAACGTGTTCAACGAGATCATCGCGCTGTTCCCGAGCCAGTACATCCACCTGGGGGCTGACGAAGTAGAGAAAACCACCTGGGCCAATTCCACAGGCTGCCAGGAGCTGATGAAGCGAGAGGGGCTGAAGAGTGTGGAGGAGTTGCAGAGCTATTTTATCCACCGCATGCAGAAGTACTTTCACTCGAAAGGCAAAAAGCTGATTGGCTGGGACGAGATGCTGGAGGGCGGCATTAATTCGGACGCTGTGGTGATGTTCTGGCGCACCTGGGCACCCAATGCCCCGCTGCACGCTGCCCAAAACGGCAACAAAGTGATCATGACGCCGAACAGCCCGTTATACTTCGACGGGCTGCCGGATAAGAAATCAGTCTATAACGTGTACCATTTCAACGTGGTGCCGAAGGGGCTGAACGCCCAGGAAGCCAAAGCCATACTAGGTGCGCAAGCCAACATCTGGACCGAGTACATCCCCTCCGAGAAACGGGCCGAGTACATGTACATGCCCCGCATGACGGCGCTGGCCGAAGTGGTTTGGTCTGATAAGCGAGATTACGATTCGTACCTGAAACGCCTGCAGACGCACTACAAACGCCTCGACGCGCTGGACGTTAACTACCGCCTGCCCGACCTGGAAGGCTTTATGGATGTGAACGTGTTCACCGACAAAGCCACGCTGGACATTCAAAAACCACTTGCCGACCTGATCATCCGTTATACCACCGACGGCAGCCAGCCTACCACCTCTTCTAAAGTATTGGACAAGCCGCTGACGATCACAGAAACTACCACGTTTAAGCTGTCTGCCTTTACGCCGGAAGGGTTAAAGGGTGATACCTATACCTCCAAGTATGAAAAGCAGGCCTATTCCAAAGCCATGAAAGCCAAGAACACGAAACCTGGCTTGCAGGCTACCTACTACAAAGCTTCTTTTAAGAACACAGCAGGTATGGCGAAGGCTACACCAACAGGCACGGCAGTAGTAGCGCAGCTGCAGATACCAAAAGCGGCGGAGGCCCCAACCTTCGGCGTGCAGTTCCGGGGGTATCTTGAAGTACCGGAAACGGGCATCTACAGCTTCTACTTCACCTGCGACGACGGGGGTGTGCTCCGCATTGCCGACCGATTGGTAGTGGATAACGACGGCCTGCACCCGCCGCAGGAAAAGACAGGGCAGGTAGCTTTAGAAAAAGGCCTGCAGCCGCTTGAACTGGACTTTATCGAAGGCGGTGGCGGCTATACCTTAAAGCTCCTTTACAGCAAAGACGGCGGCCAACCACAGCCTGTTCCGGCCAGCTGGTTGAAATACGAACAAACGATTCAATAGCATTTTATACTTCACCTTGCCGGTAGTTGCGGCCCTTGCGAGCGGCCGCAACTGCCGGATATTTCTCTGATCATGCGTAATTCTTACCTGGCCCTGTGCCTGGCTTTTGTAACGGCCGCCTGTGCACCGGTGGCCCCTGCTGCTTTTACCACTCCTGAAAACAACACCCCGGCAACAGCACTTTTCGAGGGGCTGGAACACCTGTTTACAGAGCCGAAACAGTATACTACCCACTTCACCAGCAAGGCTCTCAACATAGACGGTCACCTGAACGACGAAGTATGGCAACAAGCCGCCTGGACCGATTTGTTCACCGACATTGAAGGGGACAAGAAGTCGGCACCGACGTACCCGACCCGCGTGAAGATGACGTGGGACAACCAGTACCTCTACATCGCTGCCGAACTGAAAGAACCCCACGTGTGGGCCAACCTGACGGAGCACGACGAAGTGGTGTATTACGACAACGACTTCGAGGTCTTCCTCGATCCGGACAACGACACGCACCAGTACTTCGAGGTAGAGGTAAACGCGCTTAATACGATCTTCGATCTGTTCCTCTCCAAGCCCTACCGCAACAACAACGGCGCTTTGATCGGCTGGGACGTGCACGGGCTGAAGTCGGCGGTGCAGGTGCAGGGAACACTCAACGACCCAACCGATACCGACGAGAGTTGGACCGTAGAAATGGCCATTCCCTTCCGCTCCGTGACCATTGGCAACCACACGCTTGTCCCTACAGAAGGCACGCAATGGCGCATCAATTTCTCGCGGGTGCAGTGGGACGTGGACGTGGTGTATGGCAAGTATGTCAAGCGCAAAGGCAAGGACGGAAAGCCGCTGCCGGAATACAACTGGGTATGGTCGCCGCAGGGCGTGATCAACATGCACTTGCCCGAGCGCTGGGGCTACTTATACTTCAGCCGTAAGCCTGCAGGTGAGCAAAGTATACCCTATGCCATGCCGTACGTCGAGAAGCAGAAGCAGTACCTGTGGCTGGTGTATTACCGCCAGAAGGAGTACTTCGGCAAGCATGGCCGCTACAGCAAATCGCTGCAGGAGCTTGGTCTTGGAAGCAACACAGTAGAAGTAGACGGACAGCAAAACGAGCTGCAACTGGAGGCAGGCACGCTGCAGTTCATGGCCGCCATCCAGGGGCCGGACGGCAAAGTATGGAGCATCAACGAAAACGGATTGGTACACACGATAAAAGGTTTGCAATGAAATCAAGAAGAACGTTTCTAAAGGCCGGTGCGCTGGCTGGTCTGGCGGCAAGTATACCGGCGCCCGCCTTTGCTGATTTTGCCGCTGCGCCGGCCGCAAAAAAGAAGCAGCTCAAACACTGGGTGTGGGTACGGCCCAACAAAGCCGATAAAGAAGCCGATCTGCTGCAGCAGTACAGGCGCTTTTACGAGGCCGGCATCCGGGGTATTTTTTTCGAAGCCGACAGCGAGAAGCATTTCCGGGCAGCCAAAGCCAGCAAGCTGGAAGCGCACCGCTGGATGTGGACCATGAACCGGGGCGAAAAGGAGCTGCTGCAAAAACACCCGGAGTGGTACGCCCGCAACCGCAACGGCGAGTCATGCGCCGACAAGCCCCCTTACGTGGGTTACTACCGCTGGCTCTGTCCTTCCCGCGAAGAGGTAAAACAGTACCTGGCCGACGACGTGCGCAACATCCTCAGCAAAGACTACATCGACGGCATCCACTTGGACTACGTGCGCTTTTGTGACGTGATCCTGCCGGTAAACCTGTGGGAGAACTACAAGATCGAGCAGACCAAAGAACGGCCGGAGTATGACTATTGCTACTGCGACGTGTGCCGAACCAAGTTCAAGGCCTGGCGTGACCAGGCCATCGAAGAGCTGGAGTATCCGGAGGCCAGTCTTTCGTGGCGCCTCTACCGCTATAATGCTGTCAATACCATTGTAAATCACCTGGCCGAAGTGGCAAAGGAGAAGAAAAAGCCTATCACCGCTGCTGTATTCCCGACCCCGGAAGTGGCCCGCCGCATCGTGCGCCAGGACTGGACCAACTGGAACCTGAACGCCGTGTACCCGATGATCTACCACGGTTTCTACAAGGAAGATGTGCGCTGGATCGGAGATGCCGTGGCAGAAGGCGTCCATTTCCTGAATGGTAAATTCCCTTTGTATGCCGGCTTATACCTGCCCGACTTCAAGAACAACCAGGAGTTGCAGCAAGGTATGGAGCATGCGCTGGCAAACGGAGCAAGCGGTATTTCGTTGTTTGGAGATGTGAACGATCAGGTACTGCTGGCATTGGAACGTGCCGCAGCTACGGTTAAATCATAGCGTCAGGCCTGTTGTCTTGGGCTATACCTGCAAAATGCGGGTCTTCTTCCATACCTTATCCTCCTGTTTTAAACAAAAAATAAACCCTTCTCCTGAAGCCCGGGAGAAGGGTTTATTTTTGAGGTATGTACTTCTAGTTAGGATGAACCGAACGGGGCCGGTCTTCTTTGGCTACGCCCCAGGTAGGGCTCGGCTGGTTGCCCATTTCAAACACCAGTTTTCCGCCT
>NZ_JSYF01000294.1:0-4637 GCF_054824225.1 Pontibacter sp. HJ8 | reverse complement strand
CAAGGTGAAGAGGGCGTACGCATTGCGTGCATCCGCTGCCATGGACTGGTCAAGGTAAGCGACCGTTTTCTTCAGATTCTTTTTCTTCTTATCGGCACTGTAGAGTTTGAGGTAAGATGCTGCGATATCGGATAGCAGGAGGGAGTTTTTGGGCTGGTACGTCAGGGCGCGCTCGTACAAACCGATAGCTGTTTCCGTGTTGCCTTTGCTGTTCTCAATCAGTCCGAAAGCCCAGTAGGTGTTCGCATTGTCCGGATTGAGTAACCAGGCCAGGTTGAAACGATAAACGGCTGTATCGATCTGCCCTTCGTTAAAATACTCCCAGCCACGCTCCATAAAGAAATTGCTTGCCTCTGTTCTGCTGGTAAAACTCTTGTCGCAACTGGTCAGGAATTTTTCATCGCTCTTCTGTTCAGCTTCGGTACGGGCTATGTTGCCAAACATGGGCAACACTTTGGGATGCGGCGCGGCAGCCTGCTCCTGTGCAAATGTGGCGGTGGCGCAGAGTAAAAGAGCTGCTGCGGCCATTAGTAATTTCTTCATGTGATACAGATCAGGTTGAATGGCTCGGTTGTCATTAGGAATTATAAAAATACAGGTTAAACAACTAATTAGCAAGTCTGTTGACTCATCTAGCGCACGTATTTGCCTTCCGGATCCTGTTGTTTTTCCAGCAGAGCAGCTATAAAGGTCTTATCAGCCTTGCCCTGGTCTTTGTTGAGGCTCCTGTGCAGGTAGCTCCAGGCCTTGTTGTATTCCTGCAGGTAGTAACTGTTGATGGCCAGCTTATAATAAATATCGGCTGCGTCAGGCGTTTGTCTGAGGGCTTTCTCCAGCAGCTTTTTGCTCTGCAGCAGGTCTTCCGGAGTACTCTCTTTGTAGAACCGGCCCAGGTGCGTGGTCGCGACATCGGTTAGCAGGCGGGCATTGGCCTTGTCTTTTTCCAAAGCCTTATAGAGCACAAACAGCGCTTTGTCATACTGCTTCTGCTGCCCATATACCAGGCCATAGCCCCACAGTATCGTATGGTTAGTGCTGTCCAGGAGCCAGGCGCGTCCGAAAAGATAAGCTGCAGAGTCGAGTTTTTGCTCCTTGTAGTTCCGTTTGGCCTGGGCGACGTAATAAACAGACGCCTTCTTGCGGCTTCTGAATCGCTTGGTATTGTTTACCAGGAATCGCTGCTGCTGTTGCCTTGCCTCAAGGGTAGTGTGTTTGGGGACGGGCACTACATCTGCCATGGTGATGACAGGTCGGGGAGATTGTCTGTTTTCAGTTATGGCATTCTGGGAATTACAGGCACTTAGACCTGCAAATGTTAACCCGACTGCCATGATCCGTAGTCGCATGTATAAGCTGATTGTTTTGGGTACTAACGCCGGGTTTGTTGCCTTAGTACAGCAGAAGGCCTTGCAATTTCCGTTCTCCAACCATGGGCATCCCAGCACTCGATTCTTAATTTAATTTCCTGGCAAATAACTAAACTTTTTTTGCGACAATTGACGTTATTTTATAGACAACTTTCGTATATTTGACTAGTTAAAAGAAACCGGCATGGGACGAGCATTAAAAGTAGAAGATAGTCTGAGCTACAAGCTGATCGACGATAAGGATGTATTCATGCTGATCAGCACGGTACGGGAAGGGGTGAAGTATGCGATGTTTCAGAACATTGCCGACAAAAGTCCTTTCAGCACCACTGAATGGTCCAATTTTCTGCACCTCTCGGAGCGTACGTTTCAACGCTACAAGAAGGAGAAGCGCAAATTTGACCCGCTCCACTCGGAGAAGATACTGGAGATCACGCTGGTCTACAACAAAGGGATAGAAGTATTTGGCGACAAAAGTAATTTCGATGCCTGGCTGGAAGCCAAAAATGTCGCATTAGGCAGTATCAGGCCCAAGGAATTGCTGGACAGTACCTTTGGTATCGGGCTGCTGCGCGACGAGCTGACCCGCATCGAACATGGCGTGCTGGCATGATCGTATACCGCCTCAGCAAGGGAATGTACCGCAACGATCTTTCCGGGAAAGGCGCTGAACTGGCCGGGGGGCGCTGGAACAGCAAAGGAATTGCTATGCTGTATACCAGCGAGTCAATCGCCCTCTGCACCGTGGAAGTTGCCGTGCATATGCCACTGGGTATCGTTCCGAAAGATTACCACCTCGTGCGCATCGAAATACCGGATACTGTGGCCATACACGAGATTTCCGAAGAAAGCCTGCCTGCTACCTGGAAGTCATTTCCCCATCCGAATATCACCCAGGAGATGGGCGATAACTTTGTAATGCAATCGGAGTTCCTGGTGCTGAAGGTGCCCTCTGCTACCGTGCAGGGAACGTACAATTATCTCCTCAATCCCAGGCACAGGGAATTTGGTCAGGTACAGGTAGTCGACACAATACCGTTTGAGTTTGATGAGCGGCTGTTTGTAAAATGATTGCCGCCTGAAGTTCAATCTACCTCATCTTTTTGCCATCTGCCCTGTCAGCGCACGCAGGTTAATAGCTTCATCTTTTATTAACCTGAAAGTAAGACTTAAAAAGAGGAATAGCTTTAACTTCGCTGCCATGAAACGTTTTCTCTTCTTTGCCGCCTTCCTCTTTTGGAATGGATTATCCTATGCCCAGGTTGACACCACGCAGCGCGTCATCCAAGACAGGCACAACAGCACGGAACAACAACAAAAGCCGTATGTGATCCTGATCTCGGCAGATGGGTTCCGTTACGACTATGCGGACAAATACCAGGCGAAAAACCTGCTGGCACTCCGCCAGAAAGGGGTGCAGGCAGAGTCCATGATCCCTTCTTTTCCGACCAAAACTTTCCCAAACCATTATACCATCGTGACCGGATTATACCCGGCCCATCACGGTCTGGTGAACAATAACTTTTATGACCCGCAACGGAAGGAACACTATAGCATGCGGGACCGCAGCAAAGTAGAGGACGGCAGCTGGTATGGCGGCACGCCGCTCTGGGTGCTGGCAGAGCAGCAGCAGATGTTATCCGCCAGTTTCTTCTGGGTAGGTTCCGAAGCACCCATTCAGGGTATACTTCCAACCTACCATTACCAGTACAATGAGCAGATACCGATGGAAAAGAGGATACAGACGGTCGTAGACTGGCTGAACCTGCAGGAAGACCGTCGCCCGCACCTCATTACGTTTTACATGCCCGAAGTGGATCATGCCGGACACCGTTTTGGCCCGGATGCGCCCGAAACCAGGCAAGCGGTACAGGAACTGGACGCGCACATCCGGCAACTGACCGATGCCGTAGCTACCACCGGATTGCCCGTCAATTTCGTTTTTGTATCAGATCATGGGATGATCGAAATCGATACAAAAGACACGTATCCGCTGCCAGCTGCCATCGATACGGCAAAGTTTATGGTTTCCGGGCCAGGTATGCTGGTGGAATTGCATGCCAAAGACAAAAGCGCCATTAAGAGCACCTACAAGAAACTAAAGAAAGAAGCAAAGGGCTACCAGGTATACAAGAAATCCAATGTGCCCAAGCACCTGCATTATGGCAAAAAAGACGATCGCTACAGACGGATTGGCGATATGCTGCTGCTGACCGATGCCCCGAAAATTTTCCATTTCTCGACGCGTCCGCCAAGCCCCGGCACACATGGCTACGACGCAACCAAAGTTAAGGCAATGCATGCTACGTTTTATGCCTGGGGGCCGGCCTTCAGGCAGGGAGTGACAATACCTTCCTTTGAAAACATAGACATATACCCGCTGGTAACTGAACTACTGGGCTTGAGGTATAACCACAAAATAGACGGCAAGAAAAAGCTGGTCCGAGAAGTGATAAAATAAAGTAAGACTGTATAAACTTAAAAAGCGCTCAGCAATAGTTGAGCGCTTTTTTTATGAAACAAAAATTGATCGTTTACCTGTTCGCTCTGCCCGGCAGGTAGATCTGGAAAGCCAGCCCCAGCGAAAGACCTGATGTAGCAGAACCAATGAGAATATCCGAACTGGTACGCGTATAGTTGAGCGTGCCCTCCAGGGCCACATGGCTGGCTACAAAATGCGCATACCCTGCTCTTAAACCGAGGACGGATGAAAAGATCCGGTCCCCGTCGCTGTCTTTGAGGGAACTGCCTGCAAAGCCTGCTACCCCCTCTCCAAACCACCGGTGTGTAGGAGCGGCCCCTTCCGGGAAGTAGTAGCGGACAAAAGGAACAAAGCCGTAATTGAAGTTTTCGCCCCCGTCAAAGAATTGCACTCCTACCTGAGCCTGGGCACCTATAGCCGCATTATCGCTGATAAAATAGCCGGCACGCGGTTCGAAAGCGAGTGTGAAGGTTTCCGTCTTGAAATTATAGCCTAAGGTTCCGATGTTTGCTCCTACCATCCAGTTACCTTCCTGTATCGCATCACTTGCTACGGCTGCCGTGGTCTGAGGTACCGTGATATCCTGGGCTAAGGCACTCGTTGTTATAGAAATCAGCAGAATTGCTAATAGAAAAAGCTGTTTCATGGTAATTGTCCTCCATACAAAATTTAAATTTATGTTGTTATTTATTGGATTATTTATAGTATAACTAACGAGGTATAATTTTGTTAGTTTTACCTTTATATTTATAAGTGCCTATTTAATAGCTATTTATAGATAGAAAAAG
>NZ_JSYF01000293.1:0-6120 GCF_054824225.1 Pontibacter sp. HJ8 | reverse complement strand
TTACCAGAGCGCTAGCAATTGCACAAAGGCTGGTAATGCTGGATGCGGCAACGAAAGAGTGGATGTCCACGCAATTCTTTTCCCGCTTGTCGCAGACAAAGCTACAGAAACTGGCCAGGGTGCTGCCCACCGGTCTGTTTTCCAAACTGGCCCTGGAGTCCGTTGCCACCCGGGCAGATGCCAACCATGTCAGCAGTTTTGTATACAAAAATTTTGTGACCCAGCAGGAGGCCCTCAACTGGCTCAACGCATAAATTTAACCCCGCAACTCCCCCTTCTTCCCCATACATAGCTTTTGGACTATACTCTTCTCTCAAAAAAGTTATATAACTAATTTGCAGTATAGCTATAGATTAATGTAACTTAGTGCTGTATTGGAGAAAGGAATTGGGACATGCGTATACTACACACTTCAGACTGGCACCTGGGCCAGCGACTCGTTAACCTCGAACGAACCGAAGAACACCAGCATTTCCTGGACTGGCTCCTGCAAACCATTGAAGAAGAGCAGATACAGGTGCTCCTGATGGCTGGCGACGTGTTTGATACCGGCGCTCCATCCAACACCGCCCTGCGGCAATACTATAACTTTCTGACCAAGGTATGCGCTACCTGCTGCCGTCACATCATCATCACGGGCGGCAACCACGACTCTGTTTCCACGCTCAATGCCCCCAAAGAACTGCTCGACTGCTTTAACATAAAAGTGATAGGGGGCGCTACAGCTGACCCCTTGGATGAACTGATCGAACTGCACAACAAGGAAGATGAACCCGAACTTATCGTTTGTGCAGTGCCTTTCCTTCGCGACCGCGATGTGCGTTTGTCCGTGCCGGGCGAGAACTACGAGGAGCGGGAGCAGCGCATCAAACAAGGTATAGCGGCTCACTATGCAGCCTTTGTACCGCATGTGCAGCCCTACAAGGCGCAGGGTATACCGGTCATAGCCATGGGGCATTTGTTTGCCGCAGGTGGCTCCGCTTCGGAAAGTGAGAAAGAAATTCATGTGGGCAATCTGGGCCAGATCGGGGCCGAGCAGTTCCCTCAGGAGTTTGATTATGTGGCGCTCGGTCACCTGCACCGCCCGCAGCAGGTAAACGGCACCCACCACATCCGCTATTCGGGCTCCCCGATCCCGCTTAGCTTCAGCGAAGTGACGGATAAGAAAGTCGTATATGTATTGGATTTCGAAAAAGGAAAACTGACCGACCTGCGCGAACTGGCTATACCTGTCTGCCGCAAACTGGTGCGCTTCAAAGGCCCGCTAGACAAGGTAAAGCAGCAACTGGCCGTGTACGATAACAGCAGCTATACCTTACCGGCCTGGGCCGAGCTGCAGGTAGAACTGGAGGCTCCCCTCCCCGACCTCAACCAGCAACTGGAAGAAGTGCTGAAGCTGAAAAGCCACGAACTGCAACTGCTCATCCACCGTCCCCCGATCATCCGGACAGCCCGCCAGACGCTGGAGCAACAGGTACGGGAAGAAGTCGACCTCCATACCTTACTGGAAAAGGATGTATTCCTCAAACGCTGCCAAAGCGCCTTTCCGGATTCGGACCATACCGAGCTGGTAGCCACTTTTTCGGAACTGCTGGAGCTGATGGGGCAGGAAGCTGAAAGTTAATTGAGTTTGAGAGTTTGGGAATTTAAGAGTTAGAATGTTAAAGTAGCTAGTCTCATTACAGACTTCGCAGTGTGCTGGCTACTCAACAATCATTTGTGCTATTACAAATTAACAACTAGTCTAAATACTTGAGTCTAACGTCTTAAGTCTGAAATAATGAAAATCCTCGCCGTACGCTTCCTGAACCTGAACTCGCTGAAGGGTGAGCATAAGATCCGTTTCGACCAGAGCCCGCTGGCCGATGCGGGACTGTTTGCGATAACCGGCCCGACCGGTGCCGGCAAAACCACGATTCTGGATGCGATCACGGTAGGGCTTTACGGACTGGTGCACCGCCACAGCACCGAAAAGCCGCTGGAGCTGATGACACGCCACACAGCAGAAAGCTACTCTGAAGTGGAGTTCGAGGCGAACGGAAAAGTATACCGCTCCAAGTGGCATGTGCGCCGTAGCCGCGGCAAAGTGGATGGAAAAATCCAGGCCATACACATGGAGCTCTGTGACCTGGCAGAAGACACATTATTTGACCTCAAACCAAGTCAGGTCGCCGAGAAAGTAGCCGAGATCTGCGGACTGGATTACAGCCAGTTTCTGCGTTCGGTAATGCTTTCGCAGGGCGATTTTGCCCGTTTCCTGAAAGCCAACCCGAACGAGCGCAGCAGCTTGCTCGAGAAGATCACCGACACCGGTATCTACTCTGACATCTCCCGCTTTGCCTTTGAAAAGGCGAAAACAGAGCGACAGAAAAAAGAAGAACTGGAGCGTCGCCTGCAGGACAGCAAACTATTGCCCGAGGAACAGCGCCAAGGCTATGAACAAAATATAACCGAGCTCTCCGCGCAGGAAACTATACTGGATCAGGAAGCGAAAACCTTACAGGAGCAGGTGCAATGGCTGCACCAGGTACAACAGTTGCAGGTACGGGCGCAGCAACACCAGCACGCTTTGCTGGTGCAGGAACAAAAACTGGAAAGCCTGCAGCCTGATTTTCAGAAACTGCACCAGCACGAGCAGGCCCGCCAGTTCGAAGGGCAGCTTACCCGCATTGAACTGGCCAGCGGCAGTCTGGTGCAGGTACAGGCGCAACTCGATACGGTGGCCAGGCAGCTCCCGGTACTGGAGGCAGAACTGGAGCTATCCGGCAAGGTAGCTCTTGAAGCCAGCAAAGCACACCAGCAACAGGAAGAAGCCCTGCAGAAACTCGAGCCGGTGCTGGCGCAGGTCAGTCAGCTCGACCACCAGATCAACTCCCTTACAAACTCGTTCAGCAAACACAAAGCAGAGTTTGCCGCGTTTGAAGAGCGCCTGAAACAGGACAAGGCGCAGCAACAGGCCGCGCAACAGGAGCAAGACAAACTGACGCAGGAAGGCACCGCCCTGAAATCATGGCTGGAACAAAATGCACGGCTCCAGGATCTGAAGGAGCACCTACCTGAGTTCAAAGCTACCCTGCGCGACCTGCAGGAAGTGGAGCTGCGCATCCGACGCAGCCAGCAGGAACAACAGGAACTGCACAACCAGCTTCAGCAGGAGGCAACACAGCTCGCTGCATTCAAGGAACAGCAGATCCTGCAACAGACACAGGAGCAGCAACTCCAAAGTCAGAAAGAGGAGAAACTGGCCCGGTTACAAACTATACTTTCAGACAAAAATCTGGAGGAATTGGAGCAGGCAGCACAGGCCCAGCCGGCAGTGCTGGCCAGGTATGAGCGCCTGCAGGAACTGGCGCAACACTACAACGCCCAGCAACAAAAACTGCAAAATATACACCAACACCTGGCCCAACATGAGCAACAGGTAACGGAAACAAATAACCAGCTTCAGGAAACACAGGCAAAGTATAAGCAAGCCGAAGAACACCTCCTGGCGCTTCAGAAACTGGTGCAGCTGCAGCAACAGATCCAGCAGTACGAAGAGGCGCGTCATACCTTGCACGAGGGCGAGCCTTGTCCGCTTTGCGGTTCTGAAGAGCATCCTTTTGCTAAGAACGGCTATACCTTCGACCTGCCCGAAGAAGTACAAAAACGCGACAAACAACAGGCTGAAGTCAGAACCTTAGAGCAAAGTATCAACCGGCTGCAACTGGAATCAGGCACGCTGCACCAAAAACAACAGCTGGCGGCCATAGCCAAATCAGAAACGGAAACAGAACTCGCACGCCTGGGCTATACCTACCAACAGTTGCTGGAGGGCCTTCCGCAGCCTATAGGTATAACCGAAACAGAAAAACTGGCCCAAATTTTACTCGGGCAACGGGCATCGGCTGGCGCACTGCAACAGCAACTGGCACAGGCACGCGCCTTGAGCCGTGAGTTGGACAGCATAAACCAGTCGCAGCAAAAACTCCGCGAGGAGCAGGTACAGGCAGAAGCCAGGTATAACCAACTGCAGCAATCTGCTAAACTCCTGCAGACACAACTGCAGAAGTTGCAGACCATACTGACCGACGAGCAGCAGCAGCAGCTGGCGCATACCCAAACTGCCGAATCGTTTGCGGCCACTTACGGGCTGCTGTACAAACCGGAAGCGCGCCAACTCCTGGTGCAAACGCTGGACCAGCAGGCAACAACCTATACCCAGAAGGCGCAGGCACTGATAAGTATGCGTGAAAAGTTTGCAGAACTGAAGTCGCAACTAAAAAACCTTGCTGAGCGCGTGCAGGAAAAAACGGACGAACTGCAGGGGCGACGACAAGCTTTGCAGGAAGAAGAAGCGGAAATACACAAGCTACAGGCAGAGCGGGCCCAACTATTTGGCACGAAAGACCCGCAACAGGAACGGCAGCGTGCCCACCAAGAATTAAAAGCACGCGCTATACAAGCCGAATACGCCCGCGCGGCCCATCAGAGAAAACAACAGGAACTGCTGGAAAGCCGGCAGCGTGAGCAGGAGTATGCTGCCACCCGATCGCATAAAAAATCGGAGCTGGACGAACTGCGCGACGGGTTGCTGCGCGTGCTGCGCCAGCAAGGTATAGCCACGATCGAGGCCCTCAGCCAGATGCTGCTCCACCGCGATGAAGCCGACCGCCTGGCGAACCTGAAAGCCCAGACCGAAAAGCACCTGACCGAAGTGCGCCGTACCCTGGCCGATGTGCAGCACGAGCTGGAACAGGCAAAAGCAAAGCAGCTGACCGAACAAGGTAGAGAGCACCTGGAGCAGCTATACCTGGAAAAAACGCAGCAGCAGCGAGAGCTGATCGCTACCCGCGCCCGTTACGAGCAGCTACTGGAGCAGGACAAACAGCAGCGCGAAAAGAACCAGGAACTGGCTGGTCAGCTGCAGATACAGCAACAGGAATGCAACCGCTGGGACCAGCTGGCAAACCTGATCGGTTCTGCCGATGGCAACAAGTTCAGCCGTTTTGCGCAGGGGCTCACCCTGGCCCGGCTGGTGGAACTGGCAAACCGCCACCTGCAAAAGCTCAACGACCGCTACCGCATTCTCAAGTCATCGGAAGAAGACCTGGAACTGTTGATCGTGGACACGTACCAGGCCGAGGCTGTTCGCCCGATGAACACCCTGTCCGGAGGGGAGAGTTTTCTGGTGAGCCTGGCGCTGGCGCTGGGCCTCTCCGACCTGGCCGGCCACCGCACCCAGATCAATTCGCTTTTCATCGACGAAGGCTTTGGTACCCTCGACGCTGAAACGCTGGACGCCGCTATTTCTACCCTGGAGAACCTGCAGGCAAGCGGCAAGATGATTGGCATTATCTCGCACGTAGAGGCGCTGAAAGAACGCATCAGCACGCAGATCGTTGTTAAAAAACGGGCCGGCGGCGTCAGCACGGTGGAAGTGGTGGCCTAGCCCCTCTTCCACCGTAACACAACATACACTATTCTACCGGCTTCTCCATCACCGTTTTCTTATAGTTCAGGTGCATATTCTTACAATAATCTTCTGCGGATAAGTATTTTTCAACATAAAAATTTTATATTGCTCCCTCTAACTGATTAAGTTACAGGCTACCTACGTTTTACAGCTGTCTCTATGCTATTTTTGATTCTGATCAGGTGTTTTCTCTTGTTTGCTATTTTGAAGCCACAGAATGAAACCACCGTTAAAAACCTGCAGGCAGAGCTGGAGCAAACGCACGATACGATTCGTAAAATTGAGATCTATTGCCAGCTGAGCCAGGAGCAGCTGGATTCCAGCCCCAAAGCAGCGGTCACCTACGGTATAAAAGCCATAGCCCTTGCCAAAGGAACACCCCACGAAAAGCTGCTTGCCCGGGCGTATAACTCCACTGGTTCGGGCTATTACCTGCTGGGCGATCTCGAGAATGCGGTGGACTTCTACTACCGGGCCCTGCGGTTACGGGAAAAAATTGGCGATCCCAAAGATATAGGGGCCAGTTACAACAACATCGCTAATATCTACATTGACCAGGGCAACTACAAAGAGGCTCTGCCCATTTACAAAAAGTCCCTCTCCCTTGCCACACTTGCCCAGGACTCGGTTGCCATGAGCGGCGCTTTGACCAACATCGGCAACGT
>NZ_JSYF01000033.1:0-1850 GCF_054824225.1 Pontibacter sp. HJ8 | reverse complement strand
AACAGAAGCGCCCTGCAGTTAGTTACTGTAGGTTCGCTCCTAACACTAAGCGGACTTGCAATGGGAGTTACCATGACTGTTACTAACCTGAAAAAATTAGCATTTTGAAGCTCTCAATATGCAAATGCTCAGAAATTTGAAAAAGAATAAATAGTCGATTGTAAATGTGATGCCCTGGGCTACGGAGTATGACCTGAAGCAGGCAATTCTGAAAGTGAAGCTCCCGAAGGAACCGGGACAACAGCTGCCGCTTATACCTCCTCCAATCGCTTACAGATCGCTTAAAGATATGCCGCCCATGGACGCCTCAGCCAATTTCAGGTATGGACAACAGCAACTCTGGCAGGTTCGTGAAAGCCGCTACAGTGTTGCGGATATTATAACTCTCTTTGGTGTGCCTATCCGTTGAATCTGCGCCTGATACGCCCGGCAGGTATAGCAGCTATACCTCCTGCTTCTCCAGGTTGAACAGAGCGCTCAGACCTTCGAGCAGCGCTTCCGATTCACCACGCTGGCAGGCGGCTTTCAGCTCCAGTGCCGGCAGTTTCACGATCTTGTTCAGGATGTTTTTGGTGATGGCTTCTACGATTTCTTTGTCTGCTGCATCCAGCTTCTTCGTGTACCGCGCCACCTCCTGCTGCCGAATTTCCTCCAGGCGGTTTTTGAACTGCTGCAGCGCCGGTGACATCGCCATTTCGCGTGTCCAGGCCTGAAACTCTGTTATAGCCTCTGCAATGAGCTCCTTCACCTGAGGTATAGCCGCCAGCCTTGTTGCCAGCGCTTCTGTGGCACGGTTCCGGATGCTGTCGACGTTGTATACATAGGCGCCTGGCAGCGTTTCTATTTCGCTGTCGATACTGCGAGGCATCGACAGGTCAACAAAGAATTTGCTGGAGGTTATCCCCTGTTTGGCTACTTCGTCCAGGCTGATAAAAAAGCAATCGCCCGGCACGGATGAGATCACCACATCCGCCTTTGCAATTTCCTCCCACACATTTTCCCAGTACACTGCTTTGGAGTTGGTTTTCTGGGCCAGTTCCAGGGCTTTGTGGTGCGTGCGGTTCACGATGGTCACGTTGCTGACAGAAGACTTCCCGAAGTTATCGCATACGTTGGCTCCTATCTCACCTACCCCGATCATGAGCACGCGCGGGTCGGCTATACCTTGCGTAAGCTCTTCTACCAGCTCCACCGTAGCATACGACACCGATGCGGCTCCATCGAAGAAGGCAGTCTGATTCACGACCTGCTTGTTGGTATAGAAGATCGTGTGCAGCAGACGGTGCAGGAAGGGTCCGGCCATGTTCACATCAGCTGACCACTGATAGGCTTTTTTTACCTGGTTGAGTATCTGCATATCTCCTACTACCTGCGACTCCAGGCCCAGCACCACATAAAACAGGTGCTGCACGGCATCTTCGTGTCGGGTGATATGGCTGAAGTAAGCACTGATCTCTTGAGTAACTATAAAGCCTTTTTCGATGGCGATGAGTTTGATGATCTCGCGTGAAAGGTCTTTTTCAGAGGCGTAGTATACCTCGGTGCGGTTGCAGGTGGAAAGCACCAGTACATCCTGTGCACCCGTAAATTCCCTGATCTTGTCAAGCAGGTTCTTACTGGATATTTCGTTCAGGGAAACAGCTTCCCGAACGGCAATTGGTGCATGTTTATAGGATAAGGTCAGTACTTTGAACTGGTTTTGCATTGTCTTTCTATCAGATACAATACAAATTTCTTAAAAATACGGCTGATAAAATATGACTTTGATCATTTTCGCTTAGGACCTTTGTCACTACTTCTGAAAAGTGTATGAATGGAGGTAGAGAGGTGGCTATACCTATACCTATACC
>NZ_JSYF01000292.1:0-5178 GCF_054824225.1 Pontibacter sp. HJ8 | reverse complement strand
TGGCGTTACTTATACAGCACCGGGAGGATCCCATACTGTCAATAGCAATGGTAATATTACTTTAACTGCTGCTTATGCGCCCAATTGTACCACTCCGGTGGTCACGGTGCCAGGCAATCTTACCGCTAACAGCGAAGCAAATAGCTGCGGGGCCAGCGTATCCTACAATGCCTCTGCAACTGGAACACCGGCTCCAACTGTGTCTTATACTTTATCCGGTGCCACAACAGGCAGTGGAAATGGCACAGGAAGTGGTTCTAAGTTCAACGTAGGAGTTACTACTGTTACAGTAACTGCCACAAACAGCTGTGGTTCCGATACCGAAACCTTTACCGTAACCGTACGGGACATGACAGCTCCGTTAGGACCAACTCTTGCCGACGCAACCGGCGAGTGCTCTGTAACCGTCGCAGCTCCAACCACAACGGACAACTGCGCGGGCACTGTCACTGGTACTACTACCAATCCAACAACCTATACGCAACAAGGCACCTATACCATTACCTGGAGCTTCAGCGATGGCAATGGCAATACGTCTACCGCCACACAGCAAGTGATTGTAAAGGATGTTACAGCGCCGGTACTTACTGCTGGTAATGATCAGGAAGTAAACCTGGGTGAGAACTGCAGCGTGGTCATCCCTGATGTAAGAGGTACTGCTTCCGACAACTGTGATGGCGCTGTCATTACGCAAAGTCCAGCAGCTGGCACAGTAGTGATGGCAACAGATGGACAGGTGATCGAAGTACAGGTAACAGCCACAGATGTTGCCGGTAACACAGACGCTGCTACAGTTAAGCTAACTGCGCAGGATGTAACACGTCCAACCATTACAGCGCCAGCCGGTGTTGAAGTAGTAGCCAACGCTTCCTGCCAGGCTACCGAAGTTGCCCTCGGCACACCAACAGCTTCTGATAATTGTGCCGGGGTTACCGTGACCAACAATGCTCCAGCTACTTTTCAGCTTGGAGAAACCGTCGTAACCTGGACAGCAACCGATGGCGCCGGTCTGACAGCTACTACTACCCAAACAGTAACTGTAGTGGATAGAACAGCTCCAGAGTTAACTCCTATTGCTACCGTACGGGGCGAGTGTTCTGCAACCGTCACAGAAGCTCCTACCGCTGAGGACAATTGCGGCGGCACCATCACCGGTACTACCCAAGATCCGCTGACCTACACGCAGCAGGGCGAGTATAAAATTACCTGGTCATTCAATGATGGCAACGGCAACATTGCAACAGCTGTTCAAGAAGTTATTGTAGAGGATGTGACCGCCCCAGTGGTACCAATCCTGGCTGATGCCGTAGGCGAATGCTCCGTCACTGTAACAACGCCGACCACTACTGATAACTGTGCTGGCACTATCACAGGCACGACATCAGACCCGATCACTTACACAGAACAAGGCACTTATACGATCACCTGGACCTTCGATGACGGCAACGGCAATACTGCTACTGCTACCCAGCGCGTGGTTGTTGATGATGTAACAGCTCCTGTTATCGCTGCAGCAGAGCCTGTGACAGCCGAAGCAGACGCCGGCCAGTGTGGAGCCCGTTTGAACATCACAGCCCCTGAAGTTACGGACAACTGTGCGGCAAATCCTGCCACCGGAACCAGAAGCGATGGAGCGGCTTTGGACGCCCAGTACCCTGTCGGAACTACCACTATCACCTGGAATGCAACGGATGCCAATGGTAATGAGTCCGTAGCTGTAACGCAAAGAGTGACAGTAACCGATACACAGGCACCAACCATTACGGCGCCAGCTCCGGTGCGTGTGGCAGCCAATGCATCCTGTGAGGCAACCAATGTGGAGCTTGGAACGCCAATTACAGCCGACAACTGCTCAGTGGCTTCTGTGACTAACAATGCACCTGAAACCTTCAAGCTGGGTGAGACAGAAGTCATCTGGACGGTGACGGACGCAGCCGGCCTGACTTCTACCGCTAAGCAGTTAGTGACTGTATTGGACCAGACAGCCCCGGTTGCACCAGTTATAGCTGCTGCCACAGGTGAATGCGCTGTAACTGTAACTGCAGTTCCTACCGCTGAAGACAATTGCAATGGAACCATCACAGGTACTACCCAGGATCCGCTTACTTACTCACAACAGGGCAGGTATGAAATCACCTGGTCTTTTGACGACGGCAACGGCAACATCGCAACAGCCATTCAGGAAGTAATTGTTGATGACGTAACAGCACCTGTGCAGCCAACTCTGGCAGATGCCACAGGAGAATGCTCTGTAACGGTAACGGCTCCAACTACGACCGATAATTGTGCAGGCACCATCACCGGTACCACGACTGATCCGACTACTTACGAAGAGCAAGGTACATATACCATTACCTGGACATTCAATGACGGCAATGGTAACACAACAACTGCTACGCAGCAGGTTATCGTGAAAGACGTAACAGCTCCGGTAATCGCAGCTGCGGAACCTGTAACAGCTCCGGCAGATCAGGGACAATGCGGAGCTACGCTTACTATTACTGCTCCGGAAGTTACGGACAACTGCGAAGCAAGACCTGCCACCGGAACACGTAGTGACGGAGCGGCCTTAGACGCGCAGTATCCTGTAGGAACAACCACGATTACCTGGAATGCAACGGATGCCAATGGTAACGAGGCTGTTGCCGTAACGCAAACAGTTACGGTTACGGATACGCAGGCACCAACCATTACGGCTCCGGCCAATGTGGAAGTAGCAGCTGACGCTTCCTGCCAGGCTTCTAATGTTGAACTGGGCACGCCAACTACTTCCGACAATTGCTCTGTAGCGTCTGTGACCAACAACGCACCTGAAACATTTGAACTGGGTGAAACAGAAGTAACCTGGACCGTAACGGATGCAGCAGGTTTGACGGCTACCGCTACGCAACTAGTAACCGTAGTGGACAGAACTGCCCCGGTTCTTACGGCAGCAGCTGACCAGGAAGTGTCATTGGGTGCAGAATGTTCAGTAACTATACCTGATGTAAGAGGGACAGCTACCGATAATTGTTCTGCAGCGACTATTACCCAATCTCCAGCCGCAGGAACAACTGTAGCTGCCACCGACGGTGAGACCATCACGGTTCTGGTAACAGCTACCGACGCGGCCGGCAATAAAACTACTGATGAAGTGGTGCTGACAGCGCAGGACGTAACGGCTCCGGTACTGGCGGCGGCTGCCGATCAGGCAGCTGGCACTGACAACGGTACGTGTACTGCTACAATCGCCATACCTGATGCTTCTTTTAGCGACAATTGCGCGGGTAGCCAGATAAGCTGGGTTATGACGGGTGCAACGACCGGCAATGGAAAGGGACAGGTAGGCCGCTATACCTTCAACCAGGGCGTGACCACCATCACGTATACTGCCACGGACGCTGCCGGCAATACCGCCACAGACCAGTTGCAGGTTACTGTAACAGACGATGATGCCCCAGTTGTTACAGTTCCTGCTAACATGGTAGTTCAAACACAGCCTGATAAGTGTGGCGCTGTCGTAAATTACAACGTAACGGCTTCGGACAATTGCTCTGCTGTTACGCCGAAGATGACTACCGGCCTTGCTTCGGGTGCTACATTCCCTGTAGGAACTACGACTGTTACGTACGAAGCCACCGATGAAGCCGGCAACACCACTACCCAGAGTTTCACTGTAACAGTTGAAAATAAAGCACCATCTAATCTTGTTATTACAGGACCGGTTTCTCCTGTTCAGCAAGGTTCAGAGGTAACTTTAACTGCAACATTTGAGGACGAAAACATTGCAACGGCCGTTTGGAATTGGGGTAATGGAAGCACAACCACACAAGCCATTACTGGTTCTCCAATTTCAGCTACTTACAAGTATTCTCAACCAGGAGTTTATTCTGTAGAGCTTACTGTAACAGATCATTGCGGTCAAAAGACAACTGCAGTATTTAACTATGTGGTTGTTTACGATCCGAATGGTGGTTTTGTAACTGGCGGTGGCTGGATCGATTCGCCTCCGGGAGCTTATGTAGCTGATCCGACGCTTGTAGGTAAAGCCAACTTTGGTTTCAACGCCAAGTATAAAAAAGGCTCTAACGAAGTGGATGGCCATACAGAGTTCCACTTCAAAGCCGGAGACTTAAACTTCAAGAGCTCTGCACATGATGCCATGACACTTGTTGTAGCTGGATATAAAGCCATGTACAAAGGTGTCGGAAGTATAAACGGCAATGATAATTATGCCTTCATGGTTTCGGTAGTAGACGGTAACTTAAAAGGCCAGGCAGAAGCAGACAGGTTCCGCATCAAGATCTGGGACAGAAGAAGTGGTGCTATCGTGTATGACAACCAGCTGGGTGCAGTAGACAATGCAGATGCAACTACGAGCATTGGCGGTGGCTCAATCGTAATACATGAGAACAAGGCGGTTGCTACCACTCCTAAAACGTCCAAGGTTATTTCAGAGGAATTGGAAGGAATTTCCACTGCCCGCTTCGACAACTATCCGAATGCCTTCTCTGACAGAACGACGATCCGCTTCTCCCTGGATACAGAGCAGAATTACGAACTGGAGGTGTATGACATCCGGGGTGCTCTGGTGAAGAAAGTAGGTACAGGAACAGCCGAAGCCGGTAAGGTATACGAGTATGAGCTGGACGGCCGTAACCTGGCGGAAGGCGTGTACTTTGCCCGACTGGCAACGGGCTCCGGTATCAAAACCATCAAGATGCTGCTGAAAAAGTAAAGGACTGAAGAATTCTTTAGTCGATAAAGTAAACGGCACCTGTCAGGTATGGCAGGTGCCGTTTACTTTATCGACTATTTTAAAGCTGGGAAATCACAACAAAAGCCTATGTAGTTTTGTTTACGCTAAAATCCTCTTACATTTGCAGCACAGCATGAGCAAAAGCACGCTACATATCATCCTTTCAACCCCGGCAACGCCTGTTGCCTGTGCTCCTGCTGCGCATCAGCATCATTTCCATCATTCCTCGTAAGAGGAATAACAGCACCATATAGCCCCCTGTAGGGTTTTTATACCCTACCTATACTTTGCCAGAAGCAAAGTCATTCCTGTTTGTATCTTACACTTAATAACATCCATATGCTACGTTTAGCAATCCAGAAGTCCGGCAGACTGAGCGAAGACTCGCTGAAACTGATCCGGGAATGCGGCATTTCCTTCATCAGCAGCTCCTTAAAACT
>NZ_JSYF01000291.1:0-3832 GCF_054824225.1 Pontibacter sp. HJ8 | reverse complement strand
GAGTAAGAAAATAGCTCTTGCTACTATAAAATAGCATACCCAAAACAGGAAGTAAAGTGGCTGGTACAGTAAGCTTCGTTTCACAGTAGCAAATATACGACATAAGTCTTGCTCCTGTAAACACCCGGATCAAGAAGATGATTCATGCAACTATCTGGTAGAGGATTATAATATAACAGAGTAAAAAAAGCAAAATAAAACAATACCCCCCTGTGTTATAAGGGGGGGCTGAAGATTTTTGCTAAATACTTCGCAATACCCCCTAAAATTTTATACCCCATCTGAAACAACGTATTATTTTTCTCTCTACTTTTGGTAAAATCTTATACCTTATCCTTACAAACCATGGCTATTCTTCGATTTAAAGCGCTTGAGCTGGTAAGCCAGCGTAAAGCTGGTGAGGTAGTAGTGCCTACCAACAAGATTTCAGATTATTTTGGCGAAAATGTGTTTGGCTTTTCTGCCTTGCGCGCTACGATGTCTACCGAGAATTTCAAGAGGCTTTGCAGCACGATTGATGCCGGAGAGAAAGTAGACCGCCACCTGGCCGATGCCGTTGCAGCTGCCATGAAAACCTGGGCGATGGGGAAAGGCGCGACCCACTATACACACTGGTTCCAGCCGCTGACCGGCTCTACTGCCGAGAAACACGACTCATTTTTTGACCTGACCAGTGAAGGAGAGGCCATAGAGAGTTTTAAGGGCAGTGCACTGGTGCAGCAGGAGCCCGATGCTTCCTCTTTTCCAAGCGGAGGCATACGCAACACGTTTGAAGCCCGTGGTTACAGCGCCTGGGATCCTTCTTCACCTGCTTTTTTGATCGAGAATGCCGGTACCCGAACGCTTTGTATCCCTACCATATTCGTTTCCTATACCGGAGAGGCGCTTGACTACAAAACGCCTTTGCTTAAATCACTCTACCTGCTCAACCAGGCCGCTGTTCCGGTATGCCAGTATTTTGATAAGGAAGTTGTTAAAGTAAATACCACATTGGGTATAGAGCAGGAATATTTCTTGGTGGACCGTGCTCTGTATGAAGCTCGTCCGGACCTGATGATGACCGGCCGTACCTTGTTCGGTCACGCCCCGGCCAAAGGACAGCAGCTCGAAGATCACTACTTCGGTTCAATTCCGAGCCGTGTACACGCCTTTATGGTGGACTTCGAAAAGTCGGCTTTGAAGCTGGGTATACCGGTGCGCACCCGTCACAACGAGGTAGCACCTAACCAGTTTGAGTGTGCTCCCACTTTTGAGGATGCCAACCTGGCCGTAGATCACAACCAGCTGCTCATGGACATCATGGACCGGGTAGCAGAGCGCCATGGCTTTAAAGTATTACTTCATGAGAAGCCCTATAAAGGCGTAAATGGCAGTGGCAAGCACAATAACTGGGCCATGAGCACCAACACAGGCGTCAACTTGCTGGCCCCGGGCAAAAAACCGAAAGAGAACCTGCAGTTCCTGACGTTTTTCATCACAACCGTCAAAGCCGTACATAAGCACGCGGACCTGCTGCGGGCCAGCATTGCATCTGCCAGCAACGACCATCGCCTGGGTGCCAACGAAGCGCCGCCAGCTATTATGTCGGTGTTTGTGGGGCAGCAACTCACAGCTGTACTCGAAGAACTGGAGCGCACGGCAAAGGTGCCGATGGAAAAAGGGGACAACATGTACCTGAAACTGGGTATAGACAAGATCCCGGAAATCCTGCGCGACAACACAGACCGTAACCGTACCTCACCATTTGCCTTTACAGGAAATAAGTTTGAGTTCCGGGCAGTGGGCTCCTCTGCCAACAGCTCCTCTTCTATGACTGTGCTCAATACAATTGTAGCGGACCAGTTGATGGAGTTCCGTAAGTCCGTGGACGAGCTGATCGAAAAACAGGACATGAAGAAGGAACTGGCGATCATCCAGGTGCTGCGCGAGTATGTAGCAGCTTCCAAAGCTATTCGCTTCGAAGGCAATGGCTACTCAAAGGAGTGGGAGGAAGAAGCTGCTAAGCGTGGCCTTTCCAATATCAAATCAACACCGCTTGCCCTCGATGTATATGAGCGGGATGAAGTGAAGGCGTTGTTTTCCCGCCATGGCGTGTTCTCGCATATCGAAATTTGTGCCCGCCACGAAATCTTGCTGGAAGATTACATCAAGAAGATCCAGATCGAATCCAGGGTAATGGGTGACCTGGCCATGAACCATGTCATACCGACAGCGGTTGCTTACCAGAACAAGCTCATCCAGAACATCCGTGGCCTGAAAGAGCTGGGGCTGGAAGATGAGTACACGCAGACCACGCTTGAATCGATCAAACGAATTTCAATACACATTCGGAACATACAAGTCAATACGGTAGAGATGATCCAGGCACGGAAAGTGGCAAATAAAATTGAGAACGTACGGGATCGCGCAATCTTTTACAATGAGAAAGTCTTGAGCTACTTTGAGCCGGTGCGAACCAGCGTAGATAAGCTTGAACTGATGGTGGACGATGAAGACTGGCCACTGGTGAAATACCGTGAGCTGATGTTCAGACGCTAGTTTTGAGAAAGTTTTTAACTGAAAAGAGCACCCACACCGGGTGCTCTTTTCAGTATTGCTTGCTTCTGGCCCAGCTGACGACTTCACCGGCCACCTTAGCCAGGATCAGGGGGAGAAGTACGACTGCGATGGCTACAGCGATCACTTTACGTAGCCCCATCCGCATGATCAGGCTATGCACGACCTTGTGGCGGAGCTCATGCAGCAGGAAGCGCCCTGCATGTGACATCGGTTTTCCTTTCAGCACTTCCTGCACCTCACGCCAGTTGCCCCGTTCGATCTGCCGCTTCAGGAAGCCCAGCACCGTGTCTTTGGTAATGTAGATGGCTTCGCTCAGTTGTCCCTGACGCAGACGGCTCCACTGAAGCAATGACTTCAGTTTCATGTCTGCGTTCTTCGGAATAAAAGCACTCATGTGTATCATCATCTTTCTAATATTTATGAACCGGAGCTGAAATGCTTTCCAGAAAAGCCGCCGCCGCATCTCCTTTAACGTTTATTTCTGACGTTCTACAGTAAAAACTTTGCTGAAAGGTCATATCCAGGTAGGCTGAGGTCAGCCGGAAAGGTTCTTGAAAGCCTTCGGGAAGCACTTCTTCGGCACCTACAGCCAGGAGGTAAGTTTCTTTCCCTTTCATCTTGCGACCGATTTCCTTTTTTACCGTCACAATATCGGTCGTCCTGTCAAAAAACACTTTCATCAACCCGCTCATGGCATACCAGTAGACGGGTGTGGCAAATACGATTTTTTGGTGCTGCAACATCAGCTCTACCAGTTCCAGGTAGGTATCCTGCGCCGGGTATGCATGATCGTAGTTGTAATGGCTAATCGTGTAGTCGAGGAGATCCGCAATGGTAGCAGTGTCGCTGGTAAACAAGGACCTGACGAGCCTGCCGGTATCACTTGCCTTGCGGGAGCTGCCGAGAATGATCAAAGGTTTTTCTGTCATGGAAACAAAACTTTGTGCCTATACCTTGCCAGCATACCTGCTCAGGTATAGGCTTCCTATACTGCGTCGTTGGTCAGACTAATTTACAAAAGTTAGCGGACTTGCCACTCTTTAAAATAATGGTGCTAAATTTACGGGGAGTGCCTGTTGAACAAAGCAGGCCTAACATTAGTTAAGAGAAAGAAGCAATCGCTTACGCTTTTTTATGAACAAGAACTATAGTCCCAGCCTGACAGAATACAAACGCAGAGAGACCATTGTGGTGAACATCGGGGATGTGCCGATGGGCGGAAACCATCCGATCCGGGTGCAGTCTATGACAACCGTGGATACCATGGATACCG
>NZ_JSYF01000290.1:0-8465 GCF_054824225.1 Pontibacter sp. HJ8 | reverse complement strand
CAGATAGTCCGACCCTCCTTCTTTTATACCTGTCTTTTTGCGGATGTCTGCTACCGATTCCGGGAAGTTACGAACGGTGATGTTGGCTTTGCGGGCCGGTAGCCTGGCGTAGAGTTCTTTTTTGTTGTAGCGGCTGATGCCCTGGCAGCTGAAGGCCCGCCCCGGGAATTCCTCCACCAGCGAGGGAGAGGTATAGAGGTGGCTGTTCGGGTGCAACTTGTGCAGGCCATATTGGGCCGCCACGCTTCTGTAGGCGCCTGCTTTCAGTATAGCTGCGTTCGGCTCATACAGATACGCTTCCGGGTCTTCGTACCTTACCTGCGCCTGGTCTTCCTGGCTTTTGGTAAAGGCCAGATGCTGCCTCTCTATTCCCGGTAACAGGTTGACGGCATGGCGTTCCGCTTCGCCTGCTACCGACTGGCTGATCAGGTATAGCACCTCTTTGCACTCGTTCTGCAGGGCAATGACCCATACCTGCGCGACTGTCCCCAGTTGTTCTACGGCCAGGTCAATGTCCAGCATCGGGGAAGTTTTGAGCAATACGTGCTTCGCCTTCTGAAGGAGCAGCGGCAGTAGTTGCAGCACATCGGGTTCACTGTCCTGCAGCAGGTGCACCTTCTCGGACCGCTCTCCCCGCCGTGCCGGATCCAGGTAGATCACATCGGCCTGACCGGTAAAGGAAGCCAGAAATGCTTCCGCGGTGGTATTCGCCGTTTCGATGTTGTCCGCTCCCAGCAGCCGGAAGTTGTGGCGGGCCACTTCGGATAACTCGCTGTTCTGTTCCACATGTACCACCCGGTTAAACTTCTTTGAAAAATAAAAGCTGTCTACTCCGAAGCCGCCTGTCAGGTCAATGAGCAACTCGCCCGAAACCAACGAAGCCTTAAAGGATGCGGCAGCCTCCGAAGAGCTTTGCTCGACCGAAACAGCCACCGGAAAGACCACATCGGGGTTCGCTACCCAGGTAGGAAGTTTGTCGGTAGCTTTTTGCCGGGCCTGAATCTGTTTCACCAGCTCAGCCACTGGTAAGCCGGGATAACGGCGTGCCTGCAGCATCAGTTCAGCCGGTTTGCGGTGCTGGTGCTCCTGTATGAATGCTTTCTCTTCCTGGGTATAGTGCTTCATGGGCTACTACAAAAGTACAGGTTTATATTCTCCTTTTTGTAAGGGGTTAAAAACAAATTGTTTAACGTATTTGTAAAAATATTAAACAATATCTAAGACGTGCTGTTGTATTCACAGCTAACAAAACTTATTTACCCATTAAACAATTAGAGCGATATGAAAAAGTGGATGAAATTGATGCTATTGGCTATGCTGCCAGCCGTCCTTCTGACAAGTTGCGATGACGACGATGAGGAGATCTCGATAGACGATATGGCTATGGTTATGGTCGTGCATGCTTCTCCGGATGCCCCCGGCGTGGATCTGCTGGTTGATAATGCAAAAGTGAATACATCAGCGCTTACTTTCCCGGGCAATACCGGCTACCTGGATGTGCGCTCCGGTAACCGCAATGTGAAGGTGAACGCGGCCGGCACCAGCACAACGGTCATCGATGCCAACCTGGACCTCGAGAAAAACATGAATTATACCGTATTTGCTGCCAATACACTGAGTGGAATAGAACCGGTCGTGCTCATGGATAATCTGGCAGCTCCTGCCTCCGGAAAAGCACATGTGCGCTTTGTGCACCTCTCGCCCGATGCCCCTGCTGTGGATGTAGCCGTAACCAACGGCCCCGTACTGTTTAGCAACAGAGCCTTTAAGAGCGCGACAGACTTTACCCCGGTAGATGCGGCTGCTTATAACCTGGAGGTCAGGGTGGCCGGTACAGACAATGTTGTGCTGACGGTACCTAACGTGCAACTGGCCAATGGCAAGATCTACACCATATTTGCCCGGGGATTTGTCGCCCCTCCATCCGGCAACAGCAATGCTCTGGGAGCCCAGATCATCGCAAACAACTAGTAGCTTTGACGTTAATGCCATTCCCGCAGCCTGCATCCAGAGTGCAGGCTGCCGCGTTTGTACCCACTGGTAAAAAGGCCTGGTGACCAGATAAGGTGTAATTTTATATGGAAATGAGCAACAAATTGTGTAATTTTGTGTTCCTGTTAGAACAAAGTATTCCATTATGATTGATACACAACTTAAGTACAAAGTAAAAGATATATCGCTTGCTGCTTGGGGACGCAAAGAGATCAGACTGGCTGAAGCTGAGATGCCTGGCCTGATGGCTATCCGCGAAGAGTACGGTCCGAGCAAGCCACTTGCGGGTGCCCGCATTGCCGGCTGCCTGCACATGACGATCCAAACGGCTGTGCTGATCGAGACGCTGGTAGAACTGGGAGCTGAGGTGACCTGGTCTTCATGCAACATCTTCTCCACCCAAGACCATGCTGCTGCGGCTATCGCGGAGGCAGGTATTTCCGTGTATGCCTGGAAAGGGATGAACGAAGAGGAGTTTGACTGGTGCATCGAGCAGACCTTGTTCTTTGGTGAAGACCGTCAGCCGCTTAACATGATCCTGGATGATGGGGGTGACCTGACCAACATGGTGCTGGATAAGTACCCGGAATTGTCAGCTGGTATCAAAGGCCTTTCTGAGGAAACGACGACCGGCGTTCACCGCCTGTATGAGCGTATGAAGAACGGCACGCTGACCATGCCTGCCATCAACGTAAACGATTCGGTCACCAAGTCTAAGTTTGACAACAAGTATGGCTGTAAGGAATCGTTGGTAGATGCGATCCGTCGTGCTACGGACGTGATGATGGCTGGTAAAGTAGCTGTTGTTGCTGGTTATGGTGACGTAGGCAAAGGTTCTGCTGCTTCCCTGCGTGGAGCCGGTGCCCGTGTTATCGTGACCGAGATCGACCCGATCTGTGCACTGCAGGCTGCAATGGATGGCTTTGCTGTGAAGAAAATGGCGGATGCCGTGAAGGAAGCTGACATCGTGGTAACCGCGACCGGCAACAAGGACATCATTACCGCTGAGCATTTCAAAGCAATGAAGGACAAAGCGATCGTTTGTAACATCGGCCACTTTGACAACGAAATAGATGTGGCATGGTTGAACAACAACTATGGCCAGACGAAAGATGAGATCAAGCCGCAGGTAGACCTTTACAACATCGATGGCAAGGATATCATCCTGCTGGCGGAAGGCCGCCTGGTCAACCTGGGTTGTGCGACCGGTCACCCGTCATTCGTTATGTCTAATTCCTTCTCAAACCAGACACTGGCTCAGATCGAACTCTGGACCAATGCAGACGCATATGAGAACAAGGTCTATACCTTGCCAAAGCAACTGGATGAGAAAGTAGCCCGCCTGCACCTGGCCAAGATCGGCGTAGTGCTGGAGGAGCTCAGACCTGATCAGGCAGCTTACATTGGCGTTGAAGTAGAAGGTCCATACAAGCCGGAATACTACAGATACTAATCAAGCTTGCTTATACCTAAAAAACAGGAAAGCCGGGACGCATGTACCGGCTTTCCTGTTTTTTAGGGTTATTCACTTAACTTTAGCGCTCTTTAAAATTTTATTAGGGTAAGAAGTAGATCATATGATATTGAAACGTGACATAAGCGCTTTCTTATAAGACTTTCCGATCGGAACATCTCCCTTGGCAAAGACTACGGAATTTTCTTCCAGGGCTTCCACCTTATCCAGGTTGGCGATGTAGGAGCGGTGCACCCGCACAAAGTTGTCAGGCGGCAGTTTGTGTTCCATATCTTTTAGCGTAGAGCTCACCAGGTATTTCTGATCGGCCGTTACGATAAAAGAGTAATTGTCATACGCTTCCACCCAAAGAATATCACTGTAGTGTACCTTGATGATGCGGTGCTTTACCTTTACAAAAATGTAATCGGCATGCGCACCGTTTTCTTTTAGAATTTTAGGTGGCACCACAGCTTCCCCCTCGTTAGGCTTGTGGGGACTGCCGTGCTTGTACAAGGCAATCTCAATAGCGGAGCGCAGGTTCTTTTCGTCAAAGGGCTTTGCCAGGAATCCGTCGGGTTCCGTTTTTTTGGCTCTGTCAACCGTGTCCTTGTCCGCATAGGCTGTCAGGTATATAAAAGGTATACCGAACTCCTCTTTGATTCTGGAACCGATCTCGATGCCGTCTGCTTCCCCTTTGAGGTTAATATCCAGCAACACCAGATCCGGCTGTGTCTCCCGGATTTTTTCCAATGTGTCTTCTCCTGCATCGATTGCGCACGTTTCATACCCCAGCTCTTCCAGGCAAGCAGCTATATCTTCTGCAATGATGACTTCGTCTTCCGAAATTAGAATTTTGGGTTTTGTCATAGCATTATTTTCATACGTAAAAATCTAAAATTATGATGCCAAAACAAAATGTAATATTGAATTTGTACCATTGTTATTTTGGAACGCAATATTACCATTCAGTTTTTTGCTTAAAGAGTGAACCAGCTGGAGCCCGAAAGACTTTTTGAAGCCTGCTTCGAAGCCGGCAGGCAACCCGATTCCATTGTCCCTAACCAGCAAGGTATAGTGTTTGTTTCCGTGCTCCTCCAGTTGTAGCTGCAGCTCACCGGTCCTGTCAGGGAAGGCGTATTTGAGCGAGTTGGATACGAGTTCATTCACTATAAGCCCCAGGGAAATAGCAGAGTCAATGTCAACCATAATGGGCGGGATATCCAGCTCGAGCCGGACCTGCTCCGTGGTGCTGCCATAGGTTGCATATAGCCCTTCGCAGATTCCTTTGAAATAATCATGCAGGTCTATGGCTGCCAGGTCCTCGTGCTGGTAGAGCCGCTCATGCAGCATGGCCATCGACCTGACCCTGCTCCTGATCGACTGCATGACCTCCAGCGCCTGCGGATCCCGCACATGCCGCGCCTGCAGGTTAAGCATGCTCATCACGATCTGCAGGTTATTCTTCACCCGGTGGTGTATCTCCTTGAGCAGAATCTCTTTTTCCCGGTGTTTTTCCTCGAGCAGTTGGGTACGGTGCCGCACCTTCTGTTCGAGCAGCGAGTTGAGTTTTACGAGGCTCTTTTCCCGAAGGCGGATTACCGTGATGGATCCTGCGGCAGTGATCAGCAGCAGCAGGATGATGAACCACTCCCGGCGCCAGATAGGTGGGGTGATCGAGAAGGTATACGTCAGAGGACTGGGTGTCCAGTAACCGTCGTTGTTGCAGGCAAGCAACTGGAAGGTATAGTCGCCCGGGTCAAGACTGGCGTAGGTAGCAGACGACTGATTGGTCACGGCTGACCAGTTGTCATCATGCCCTTTCAACCTATACCTGTATCTGACCTTGTCAGGGGCCGTGAGGCATATCCCATGGAAGTCGAATGTGAGATGATTCTGGTTGGAGGGCAGCCGCAGATTTACCGGAAGCCCGTTTACCGAATCGGTCTTATGGCCGAGCTGTTTCCAATCCGTAGGCTGGAGGAACAGCATAACATCGGAAAGCATTGCACTGGGGTATACCTTATTTTCCCGGTCCATTTCGGGGAGGTATTTTGTCAGGCCTTTTGATGTGGCAAACCACACGCTGCCGTCCGGAGTTTGGGTGATGCCGTTGCTGCTGACTTCTATCCCTCTGAAACCATCCTGATTGGCGTAGGTCCGAAAGCGGAGTTTGCCGTGCTGGTGCAACTCATCAAGACGTACCTTGAGCACATTTCTGCTGGTGCCCACCCACAGGGAGTTGCTTTTGTCCACATACAGGCTTTTGATGCCTTCGGTAGGAAGTCCGTTTTGGGAGGTATATACCTTGGGCACTTCCCAATCATCGTGCAGGATCAGGATGCCGTGGTTAAAGCCGCCAAAGTATAAATTACCCTGCTGATCTTCCGCAATGGAAAGAACTTCTCTGAAGCCGGAATTCTCCAGCCTTGGATCTGCTGTGATTTTACCGTGCTCATACCTGAAAATGCCGTTTTCAGCTCCCAGCCATACCCTGTTTTTGGCGTCGCGATGCAGCACGTATACCTTGCCGGTGGGCAACTGGCCTGCCAGATAACGGGCTTTGGATTGATGTGGCAGCAATACAGCCATTCCCTTTGCAGTGGCAAAGAGCATGTTACGGCCATCGGGCAGAGCCTGGTATACATCAGGAGCAGATGAGCCTTCCTGCATGTTGTAATGGGTGACGTTTGCCGGGCCCAGCCGATAGACTCCCTGGCTGGTACAGACCCAAACATCGTTTTCATTTCTGACCCACATGCTGTGCAGCGTGGTACTCGGGGGCCAGTTGTCTGTTTTCAGCCAGTGCAGGCTGTCGTCTTCCATATAGGCTGCGTAGCCATTGTCAGTGCCCAGCCATACCCTACCTTTAGTATCCTGCGCAAGAGCAGAGATAATGGGTTCTTTTAGCTGGCCCATGTCAAAATAATGGACAAACCAGGGCGCCTTGTACTGCATCAGCCCATACCCGGTAGTGCCGATCCAGATATTGCCTTCGGTATCGGTGGTAATGGCATTGACCTTATCTGTCCGGAGGCCGCCCTGGTGGGTGATGTGTTCAAAGTTTTTTCCGTCGTACTTCAGAACGCCTTCGTTTTTGAGGCTTATCCAAAGGTGGCCATAGGTATCGGTGGTGAAATCCGTGATGTCTGCAGCGACAATGGCCGGAGGTAGCTCAAAAGCCTGAAGCTTGTTGTGCCGGAAGGCTGCTGCTCCCTGGTTGGTGCCGATCCAGATAGTGCCCGCAGGGGATTGACAGATGGTCGTAACCGCATTATCGGGCAGGCCGCTGTCGGAGGAGGTATAGTTGGTGATGCAAGCAGACGATACATTAAATACCCCCTGCAAGGCGCTGCCAGCCCAAAGATCATTGGCAGATGTGGTCAGAACAGCGGTATACCAGATCGGAGGAAGCGAGGTATGGATTTTAAAGGTATCGCCTGTTGTGGAATAAATACCATTGGCAGTTGCGACCCAGATAGTGCCTTGGTTATCTTCTGCTATATCAAACACCCCGCCGGGCGGGAGGCCGGCAGGAGTGCCGTAGGAATGGAATCCATTGCCGCTGTAACGCATCACTCCCTGGTCGCTGGTTCCGATCCATATGTTGTGCTGGCTATCCTGGAGCAGGCAACTGATGCTGTTGCTGCTCAGTCCTTCCCGCTTGGTATAGGTATGGAAAGTAGTCCCGTTAAAACGGCTCAGGCCACCCAGTGTCGCTACCCACAGTTGTCCGGTATGGTCCTGCAGGATAGCATTCACCTGCGACTGCGGGAGCCCTTGCTCCAACGACCAGTTGCGGAAATTATATTGCTGCGCTTGTAAATGCAATGCGAACAGCAACAGCGCTATAAGGGTGAAATGGCGCATCGGGTTTGCATTAGGGACAGTAGATCAGGTATATAGCCAGACTACTTTGTTTGTGTCAAAAAAATACCACAATATTTATATTACTGATTTGGCCGGTAATTGTTTTAGTGCTGTTAACAGATGTTATAGCCGTGTGAAAAAAGGACTGTCTGATAGGAACTGCCAGGCAGCCGGGATAAGAGCAGCTACAATGCCGGCTCTGAGATTCGCAGTGGGAGTGGAGAGGAAGAGGGGTAGGGTAGGTACAGCCGGAGTATATTTAGTATATAGCTGGATACAAAGCCTCCTATACCTGGAGGAAGGCGTAGGTTCCGGAAAAAACGGTATTTAATTTAGTTTTTGTCTGATTTCTGATTTTCCTCATGCAGTTTCATGTATTTGTAAAAGGTATAAGCGGCGTTCGTAAAAGAAATGGTCAGCCCTTCGTACCCATATAGGAAACCCTTTTGCAGGATGTAATTTCTGAAAAATGAAAATGCGGCTTTGAAATAGCTTTTGGCAGGGGAGGAGCTTTTCCTAAACCTGTTCTCCTGGGCAAATAAGGTAGAGTACTTGTTGGCTTTTTCTACCAGCTGCGCAATACTGTCATAGGGAAAATGCCGCAGCGGGTGCCGGAGTCGTTGTACCCGGAGGTCTTGGAGCTGGAGGTGCTCATGGACAGCCAGATCGGCAAACCGGGTCGTTTGCTTACAATACAGGCGCTCCACCACATCATTGTCCCAGCCACAGGCTTTGATGCGTTTCTGGCGGTAGTAGTTGTGGCGCAATACACTGTAGACAGTGCGGGTATCCTGCAGGTCGAGACCGAGTATTTCGTCTGCCAGTTCCTGCGAGAGTACTTCATCGCTGTCTATTGACAGGATCCAGTTGTGCGTTGCATGCTGCGCTGCCAGGTTCTTCAGGGGGCCGAAGCCAATGAACGGGGACTCCACAATGCGGGTATTGGCAAAGCTGGCGGCGATGGCCATAGTTTCATCTGTGGAGCCATTGTCGAGTACAATTACTTCGGGGAAGCGCTGCAGCGCCTGCAGGCAGGCGGCGAGGTGCTTCTGACTGTTTTTGGTCAGTATCGTAACAGAAATAAATGGACTCATGCGCGGTATACCCGAAAGTGGTTATTTCAACAAAATTAAGTTTTACCTGCAATTTC
>NZ_JSYF01000289.1:0-15646 GCF_054824225.1 Pontibacter sp. HJ8 | reverse complement strand
AAAGCCCGACGCAATCTGCATCGGGCTCTCTAAATTTTTATACTATATGTCAATCATCTGTACCGTCATCCCACCAGACACCATTTGTTATTGGTGTATCGGGCACGTTGGCTGCATTGGCATCCAATTCTGACTGCGGATACGGAAACCGGAGCGGGGCAGGACCGATCGGATGGGTTAACCGGGGAATATCAGTCCGCCTGTAGTCGTTGTAGGCTTCAATAGGTTGAAAGAGCCAGAAAGAGATCCACTTCTGTGTGATAATGCTCTCCAGACTCAAAGCACCCCCTGCCGCTGAGGCTACATAGACTGTGATTTCTGCTTCTGTAAGTCCGGGTGCCTGACGCCGCATGGCAGCAGCAACTGCTTCGGTAAATGCTGTCGTAGCTCCTACAGCATTGCCTAATCTGAGGTTTGCCTCTGCTTCAATAAACTTTAATTCGTCATACGTCATCAGTGGCATAGGCGAAGTAGCATTCAACACCTGTTCTGTTGGGTCTGAAAATAACTGGCTAGATTGGTCGTTCGTCTGGGTTCCATTCGGGGCTCCGGTGATCGCCGCTGGCTCTGGCGCAGGAGCTACCAACTCTTCCAGCCGTGGATCATTCAGGTTTTGCAACGTAGTCACGAAAGTCTGGCTGACAGCGTGGTGCGCACGGTCGTTTGATTCCTGGTACCAAGGATGCTCGCCTGTAGACTGTGTTGTGAAGCTTTCAAACACCATACTTTGATCCGGACTTTGAAAACCATTGGCTGCTGCTGCAAGCGCTTGTGTGGCTGAACCAGCAGGATCGATGTTGCTCAACCGGTTAAAGTAGCGTGCTTTCAACGACCAAGCAGCCCTTGTCCAGCTTTCGGCATCACCTCCATAAATAAGATCGGTTTCGCCCGGGCTATCTCCTCCTTTTGCCAGATCCGCAATGGCTTCATCCAGCAAGGTTTGTATGCTGGTGTAGATCTGCTGTTGTGGATCATAGATGGGGGTACGTAATTCGGACCCCTGCCCAATTTCTGAAAAAGGTACCCGCCCCCAGGCATCCGTTGCGATGGCTATTGTGTAAGCTTTCAGAATTTTTGCAATACCAACCTCAATGAATTTCCCTTCCTCGTCTCCCCCTTCAGATCCTTTGGTTATGATTGCGTTCAGGTCTGGCAAGGTACCCGCGTAAATGGTAGCCCAGGTATTTGCCACCAAACTCGCATTTGCGTTACCGGAACGCAGGTCTGCGGACTGTAATTGCGCGTGCACACCTGCCGTGTGCTGTACAAATACAGAAGAGTACCAGGCCAGATCTGTACCTGATACAGCAAACGCTACATCAGTGATTACCTGAGGTAACAACAGGTTGATAGGTACATCCAGCGGGTTATTCGGATTGGTATCAATCTCATCCAGTTTATCCTCGCTACAGGAACCGGCAAACAGCAGCAGAACCATGGCAGCTACCAGGCTGCTTATATATCTTTTCGTTTTCATCTTTCGCTTCATTTAAATTAAAAGGACACTCTTATACCTGCACCAAAGCTTCGTGTCTGCGGCAACGACACATACTCCAGGCCCTGGAAGTTTCCGGCACCCCCAACACTGGTTTCAGGGTCGAAGTTTGGATAGTCGGTGATCAGGAACAGGTTTCGGCCTGTCAGGAAAACAGAAGCCGACTGGAAGGGCGTCTTTTCAACCAGTGCTGTAGGGATGGTATATCCAAAAGTAACCTCTCTTAACCGCACAAATGTTGTAGAGTAGACATTTGACTCATCAATGATGTCCATGGCAGTTTGCCAGAACGTCTGACCTTGAGGTACAGCAATATCGTTGGATCCTTCCACGACCAGGTTACCCTCTTCGTCAAAGAAACCTTTCGATCCTTCGAACACTTTAGGTGTTTCGCGGTCTTCGGTTATTTCAGCCATACCGTACAGTTTGAGTAGACGGGTATTACCGGCATAGGCCTTGCCCCCTTTACGCCAGTCGAGCTGCGCCGTCAGGGTGATTCCCTTGAAATTCAAACTATTCAGGAAGTTCATCTCAAAATCCGGCTGCACGCTGCCTATGGCCTTGGCCGGGCCTTCCAGTGGCATGCCGTAGTAGGGGTTAGGATCTCCCTCAATGCTCTCGCGACTATCTACGACAATGTTGCCGGCATCATCCCTTACAAAAGAGGCACCAAAGATGACAGGATAAGGAGCGCCGGCCTCCGCTCGCACGTTTGGTATGGTGAAACCACCCAGGAAAATGTTTTCTACACCCGGAGCTAAACTTTTAACCTCGTTCTCAAAGGAGGAGAAGTTCGTGGTCAGTTCCCACTGGAAATTAGGGTTTCTTACAGGAATAATGCCTACAACCAGTTCGTGGCCCTTGGATTCCAGTTCACCGGCATTGCGAAGCTCTGAGGTGAAGCCGCTGGTTGGGGCCACCGGAACCTGGAAAATCTGATCTTCGGTGGTCTGAATATAGTAGGTATAATCAACTGTCAGCCTGTTGTCCAGGAACCGAAAATCCCCCCCAACTTCAACTGTTTTTGTGTTTTGAGGTCGAAGTTGGTCCGTACGCAGGATATCCGAAGCTGAGTAGGCGGGCAAACCGTTGAATGGGAATTGAATGTCGTCTTCCAGAAATCCGGAAGTGGAGCTTCCAACCAAATAGAAATTTCTGGTCTGGTACGGATCATCCGGTGCCTGGCCTACTTCTGCATACGAAGCCCTTATTTTACCGAAGCTCAGCCAATTGTTCTCAATTCCAAAGGCATCTGTGAATACAAATCCAAGGCCTATGGAGGGGTAGAAGAAAGAACGGTTATCACGCGGCAGGTTGGATACGTAGTCCTGCCTTGCCGTGGCGTTCAAGAAGAGGTAATCCCTAAAACCGGCTTCCAGACTGGCATAAAACCCAGCTACCCGTCTTCTGCTGATAAAGTCTGTAGAACGTTGGGATGCAGTACTTCCTATATTCCGAAAGCCGCCGATCGGGATACCTGAACCAAAATTGCTGATCAGCCTGCTTCTTATATCGTAAACTTCGTTTCCAAGAAGCAGGTTCAGGCTAAGGTCTTCGGTAACATTGCGGTTAAAATTCACAGAAATGTTGGAGTTGATCTGGTTCTGGTTGTTTGTGAAGTCATTTATCAGTCCTGCACCGCCTGTGTTTCCTGAACCTAATTCGTATACCTCCTTGCCATCGGTTGTAAAAAAGTCGACACCGAACCTATAGTTTAAGGCAACCCATTCCAAAGGCCTGTAGGTAATAGTTCCGCTGCCAATAATGCGTCGGGTCTGCTCAGTGAACTCGTTATTTTCCAGTGACCATCTTGGATTATCGATGGCACTCCGGTAGTTGTACTGGCGGTATGGCTCACCTGGAAAGTTAAATGGCGAACCCCACAAATCGAATGTGCGGGGGGCGGCGTATAGCGTAAACAAAGGGTTAGACAGGTTGCTGCCACCGGGTATTTTGTCCACATTCACATCAGAATAATTGGCAGAGATACCCAATGTTATTTTTTCGTTGAGGTTAAAATCTCCTGCCAGTTTGGCTGTATAGCGCGACATGCCCGTAGTTGGCACAATTCCTTCCTGATCGGTGTAGCCAAACCCAACAGCATAGTTGCCCAAAGGCCCGCTATTGCCAATATTGATGTTGTTGTTCCAGGTATGACCTGTCTGAAAGAATGGATCTACGTTATCAAAAATCTGGTTGCCGGAACGTGTATTACCCAGCCGGTCTGTCACATCGCCAAGTGTACTGATCTGGGGTCCCCAGGAGAGGGAGGTAAAGTTAGAATACGCTCCTGCACTACCCTGGGCGTAAGTACTCTGCAGATCGGGGAGCCTGGACACCTCATCAAAGGTATAGTCAGTATTAAAAGTAATCGTAGCGCCTTTCTTCTCAGTAAGACCTTTTCCTTTTTTGGTCGTGATGATGACCACTCCGTTTGAAGCCCGAAGACCATACAGAGCAGCTGCGGCCCCTCCCTTCAGCACGGAAATAGACTCAATGTCGTTGGGGTTGATGTCAAGCGCTCTGGAAGATGCGTCCGCGCCGCTAACGCCACCTGTACCGGGCCCCTGCCCCGTGTTTGGGTCCTGGACCAGGGAGTTGCTTTCAATGGGCATACCGTCTACCACGTAAAGCGGTTGGTTGTTTCCCAGGAAAGAGCGGTTACCCCGTATGGTAATGGTGGAAGAAGAACCTGGCAAACCACTCGACTGGCGTACGATCACACCGGCCACTTTACCTTGGATGCCATTGGTTACGTTTGGCTGACCGGCTCTGGAAACGGCTTCCCCTTCCACCTGCTGAACCGAATAACTCAACGCTTTTTCCTCCCGCTCTATACCAAAGGCTGTTACCACCACCTCGTTCAGTTGTTTGGTGTCTACACTTAGGGCTACATCGATCGTGGATGCATTGTCAATGTTGCGCGTTACAGGGGTATACCCGATAAAGCGGAATGTCAGTGTATTATTCCCTTCGGGAACAGTAAGCGTATAGGTGCCATCGGCACCAGTGGTCGTACCCACCGTGGTGCCCTGCACCAGAACAGCTACACCCGGCAAACCTTGATTGGTGGCCTCGTCCGAAACTGTACCTGTAACTGTCCTGCCTTGTGCCATTGCCTGTAGCGTAAACACCAAGAACAAGCTTAAAAGTAATAGTGCTTTCATGGTAGTAGTATTATGAATTATAAGATTTAACAAAGAGTTGATCTGCGATTATTAATATTTTTATTCTCTCTATTAAGCTTCTCCCCTTTCAGGGGTAGAGCTATAATTACTGCAGGGGCTTATGATAACAAAAAACTGAGTGGCAAAAAGAAAGAAGGCAGAAGCCAATGTAGGACTGCCCCGAAAGTGGGAGTGCCTTTGAAGTGAAATGCTGTTGAATTGCAGAAAGGTACCTCTTGTTATACGCTATCTATTTTGCTGTAAACTTTGACTATAAGCAAGACACACAAAGGGTAATAATCACATCTAAGCTGAAGCATGAAACAACATACATATATCTATACTTCAAAAAAATCTTATTATGCTTCCATTGTATACGTAGCTTTATTGGTAAAGTCGTATTTCTAATTGCATAAATAAGCGGAAGATGAAACTTTAACATTTCTGTAAAACCATAACAATCAAACAGATATGATGTTATTACTGGCAAACAGACACATACTTACATTGAACTTTGCAGGGTTTACCCTAAAAAGAGAGGCGTTGACCAGATTTCAGGAATTCGGGCTGGGTATAAACTTCTATTTGACGCTATGTGTAATAAAAAAAGGCACCATTTCCGGTGCCTTTTTTTATTACTAAGTCAGGATTAGGCCTGCATCAGGTATGCCTTGATGTATTCATCCAGGTCGCCGTCCAGCACGTTCTGTACGTCCGAACGCTCCACGCCTGTCCGGATATCCTTTACCAGCTTGTACGGGTGCAGCACGTAGTTGCGGATCTGGGAGCCAAAGTCAATACGCTTTTTGGTGCTCTCCACCCGGTCGCGCTCTTCGTTGCGCTTGTCAATCTCGATCTGGTAGAGGCGCGACTTGAGCATACGCAGCGCGTGCTCCTTGTTCATGAGCTGCGAACGCTCGATCTGGCATTCGATCACAATACCGGTTGGCCTGTGCTTGAGGCGTACGGCCGTTTCCACCTTGTTTACGTTCTGGCCACCGGCACCGCCCGAGCGGAACGTGTCCCAGTCAATGTCACTGAGGTTGATCTCAATGTTGATCGTGTCATCTACGACCGGGTAAGCAAAGATCGAAGCAAACGAGGTATGGCGGCGGCCGCCGGAGTCGAACGGGGAAATGCGCACCAGGCGATGGACCCCGATCTCGGACTTCAGGTACCCGTAGGCGAAGTCACCGGTGATCTCCAGCGTTGCGGATTTTATACCTGCCCCATCTCCCGGGTTGTAGTTGATCTGCCTCACACTAAATTTGTGCGACTCGGCCCACATGATGTACATGCGCATGAGCATTTCGGCCCAGTCCTGGCTTTCGGTGCCGCCTGCGCCCGGGTTAATTTCCAGGATGGCGCTCAGCTGGTCTTCTTCGCCGCTGAGCATACGCTTGAACTCCAGGCCTTCAATGGCGGCCTCTGTCTTTTTAGCCTCCAGCCTGATATCCTCTTCCGATACGTCGCCTTCTTTGTAGAAATCATACAACACCTCCAGGTCTGAGAGCGACTTCTCTACTTCCTCGTAGTGGTCGGTCCATACCTTCAGCGATTTCACTTCTTTGAGTACTTTCTCGGCCGCTTTGGGATCGTCCCAGAAGTCAGGTGCCAAGGTCTGTAGCTCGGTTTCTTTTATCTGTTGTATTTTGGTATCGTAGTCAAAGATACCTCCTCAAAGCCTCAACACGGGCTTTTAAATCCTTCACTTGTTCTGCGGTCATGCTTTTTGTTTAATGCTTATAAATGATAAAATGCCGGAACCTGAACAAGCCTGCCCGGGGTCCGGCATTCTGATGGTACTCTTGTCTACAAACTGATCTTATAATTCCAGTTGTGCCGGTCGGGTATCTGCCCTGTTTTGATCTGATCCAGCTCGGCTGCTATGCCGTTGGAAACCGTGCGGCCTTCGAGAGCGGGCAGCTCCAGGTCCTCCCCTTTGTAATGAATCGTGGCAATCTGCGCAATGGTAGCGGCTGTACCCGTACCGAATGCCTCCTGCAGCTTACCGGCTTTGTGAGCGGCGACAATCTCGTCTACAGCTACTTTTCGTTCCTCTACCGGTATACCTTTGTCGCGGGCCAGTTGCAGCACGCTTTTGCGCGTGATACCCGACAGGATGGTGGTACTTACGGCTGGCGTCACCAACACGCCATCAATCACAAACATGACGTTCATGGTGCCGGATTCCTCAATATATTTGTGCTCCCGGGCATCGGTCCAGATCAGCTGGTGATAGCCTTTCTCCTGCATCTGACGGGCAGGGTATAGCGCTGCCCCGTAGTTGCCCGCGGCCTTGGCATAACCGGCTCCGCCTTCGGCAGAACGCACGTAGTTTGGCTCAATGGCTACCCGCAGCGGCTGCCCGTAATAAGCACCTACCGGGCAGGTAAACACGACAAACCGGTAGTTAGAAGAAGGGCGAACGCCTATAAATTCATCCGTAGCAAAGATAAAAGGCCGCAGGTACAACGCACAACCGGCTGTAGGCGGCACCCAGGCCGCATCGAGTCGCAGCAACTGCTCCAGCCCCTGCATAAACAATTCTTCCGGAAGCTCAGGTATGCACATGCGCTCAGCGGAAATGTTCAGGCGCTTGAAGTTGTCCAGCGGCCTGAACAACAGGATATCGCTTTCGGCATTCCGGTAGGCTTTCATGCCTTCAAAAACGGATTGCCCGTAATGCAGGGCCGAATTAGCCGGGCTGAGGGACATGTTGCCGTACGGCAGAATCTGCGGAGTTTGCCAGGCGCCCTCCCTGTAGTCGGCTACCAGCATGTGGTCAGAAAAAATCTTACCAAACTCTATATTATGGAAGTCCAGCTCAGCGATACGGCTCTGGGCCACGGTCTGAGTAGGTATGGTTAGGGTCTCAACTGACATACTGGTTTGTTTTTGGTGGACATAGATTAGACGCGTGGCTTCCAGGCGATTTCCTCAGCCTGTAACTCATACGTCATTTTGCGGCAAAGAGCGAACAGATAATCTGACAAACGGTTCAGGTATTTTATCACCAGGTCGTCTACCGGCGACTCTTCCTGGAGCCGGATGGCCAGGCGCTCCGCCCGGCGGCACACACAGCGGGCCAGGTGGCAGAAGGAAACGGACTGATGCCCGCCCGGCAGCACAAAAGCGCGAAGCGGCGGCACCCCGGCCGTCATCGCATCGATCTCCTGCTCCAGCAAGGTGACATCTTCCTCCCGCAGGTCAGGCGTTTTCATTTTGGTGTCCTTGTCTGGATCGGTAGCAAGGGTAGAGCCGATGGTGAAGAGCCTGTCCTGAATTTCTTTCAGAATATCGCCCCTGCCCTTGTTGACGTCCTGGTCACGTACCAGTCCGATGTAGGAGTTGAGCTCGTCTATCGTACCATAAGATTCAATGCGCAGGTGCGATTTGGCCACCCGGGTGCCACCTATCAGGGAAGTGGTGCCTTTGTCGCCTGTTTTGGTGTATATCTTCATCGGCTATCGTTCTGCCTGTAGATCGGCGTGTGAGGTGATGTCTTGGTTTACCTCGTCAGATTCTATCAGCCCGTCGCGGAGGCGCACAATGCGGTGGGCGTACTTGGCAATGTCCTCTTCGTGCGTCACCATGATGATGGTGTTGCCTTTGGCGTGCAGGTTCTCGAAAAGCTCCATGATCTCATAAGAGGTCTTGGTATCGAGGTTACCGGTCGGCTCATCGGCCAGTATGATGCTGGGGTTGTTGATCAGGGCACGGGCAATGGCGACACGCTGACGCTGGCCGCCGGACAGTTCGTTGGGTTTGTGTTTGCCCCGGTTGCCCAGGCCCACACTTTCCAGTACCTGCTGAGCGCGCTCTTCGCGGGCAGCTTTGTTGTAGCCGGCGTAGATCAGCGGCAGGGCTACATTCTCGAGCGAGGTCTGACGCGGCAGCAGATTGAAGGTCTGGAACACGAAGCCGATCTCCTTGTTACGCACTTCTGCCAGCGCATTGTCAGTCATATTGCTCACGTCGCTGCCGTTCAGGATGTACTGCCCTCCCGTAGGCGTATCGAGACAGCCGATGATGTTCATCAGCGTAGACTTACCGGAACCGGAAGGTCCCATGAACGCGACATACTCGCCTTTCTCAATCCGGATCGATACCGACTTGAGCGCGTGGATCGTTTCACTACCCATCCGGTAGATCTTGGAAATATCGTGTGTCTCGATGATGGTGCTCATACAGCCTGTTTTTATAGTTGCCAATTATCGGCTTCAGCCTCTTTAGCCCGGCGCTGCCGTTCAAATTTCTCTTTAAATGTACTGTATTCCGAGGGAGGAAGCAAGCTGCTGAGCGAAACAAGTGCCTGATCTGCATAGCTTACCAAACCCTGGTTTATACTTTCCAGGGCGTACGCTTTGTACAGGCTGGAGGAGTAGGGATTGTAGGTGATGCCATCGAGCAGGATGTTGTAGGCCTTCATCTCGTTCGGGCTATACCTGGCGAAAAAGGCAGCAGCGTCCTCCACCACCTGCTCGTCGTAGAGCAGCATTTTCAGGGCATGGTCATAGCGTTCGGCTGCTTCCCGGTCCCTGTTCTTTATTTCTGCAATTTTGGCCCGCAGGTATAGCTTCTGGCGTTTATCCTTCGGTGTCAGGTATAGGTTATCCATGCGCTTGACCAGCACATCGTGGTTCTTGGTATACAGCCACAGCCGCATCTGCTGCAGGTTCAGTTTCGAACGGAGCTCGCCTTCGGGCAGCAGGGTAGCAGCAGCTTCTTTGATGGCTTCGTTTGCCAGTTTCCAGCGCTTTTTGCCCATAAAATAATCTACCCGGGCCACCAGTGCTTCCCGCTGCAATTCCTTGTCCTTCACGCTGCTGACGATGCCGTCCACGTCGCGGGGCAGCAGGTCTGGCAGGTAGGCGATCAGGTATTGCACCTTGTCTTTGTCAGGCGCTTCCCGTATGATGGTGCCGGGTGCCTGGTCCAGCACCGTGAGCAGCGACTGAGCCACTTCGATGGCAGACTCAATTTCGGTAAACCCAACTTCCTTCAGTGCCTCCATCGCATCTTCTGTCTGATGGTTCAGGGCCAGGGCGTAGGCATGCGAAATAAAGGCCTGGTTGAAGCCGCGGTTCTTGGCTTCCTTGAAGTAAGAGGCCGCCGCGCCGTAATTCTCCTCTTCCATCATCCAGTGACCCAGCGCATTGTAGTAATAGGCACTGCGCTCAGAAGCCGCCAGGGCCAGCGTCTCGACCACATTGCGCGCTTCCTTGGGCCGTCCGTCGTAGTGGTGCACCAGTCCTTTCAGGTAGAGCAGGTCCTCCATGAACAACTGGTTCCCGCGCGATGCGAGGTAGCGGTTGATGGGCTTCAGCAGCGAAGTATCGCCGTTGTTGATGCTCCCGATGGTATTGTTGTAGAACAGGGTCATGTCGGCCACCTCTTCCAGTGAATCGGGCGCAAAGGGCTCGTCCTGCGCTTCGGATGCGCGGCCCAGCAACTGGCCCAGGGCCGACATGTTGCTACGTAGGGGCTTGTAATTGCTGGAGCGTATTTCAGCCACCAGTTCCTTTGCCTCTTCCGGCATGGCTTGCCGGGTATAGTAAGCGAGGCGGTTGCTTCGCACCAGATCCGGGTTGGAAGCATGCTCCTGGGCCAGATCAAAGTAATATTTCACGCTGTCGGTGACGCTGGTCTGGGCGTAAAGCAGGGCAAGGTTGTTATAAATTTCGGGGCTCTCCGGAAAGGCAATGGCGCCCTGTTGCAGCACATAGAGCTTTTCGAAAAAGAATTGCTTCAGGTCGTAGAGGTTGGCCAGGCGTACGTACAGTTTCGGGTTTGGCCGCTTCTGCAGCGACTCCTGCAGGCTCAGGATCTCGTTGTTGCGCTGCTGCTTCTCGCGGTACATGCCGGCCAGACTCAAGTTGGCCTTCACGTTGTTGATGTCATAGAGATCACTCTCCCGGTAAAAGCGCTCGGCCAGTATCGTATTGTCAGACGCCTTGTAGAGGTCGCCCAGGTAGCTGTAGTAGCCTGCGTAGGAGTAAAAGTATACCCTGTATTGCGTCCGCATGACCAGGATGCCCAGCAAAATGGCGCCCATGGTATAGATCGTGTAGATAGGCAGCAGTCTGGGCTGGTAGACGACCTTGTAGACCTGCAGGCGCTGCTCGATCAGGCGGCCGAAATTGGCCATCACATAAATGAAAAAGAACACGCCAAAAGCCAGGTGCGTGTACACGATCAGGTCGTGGTGCAACACAATGAGGGAGTCGTTGGCGGTAGCATACGCATAGCCAATGCTCAGGAAAGTCAGGATGGCGAAAACCAGGTATAGCACCGCTCCGGTCGGCTTGAACGGAAACAGGCGTCCATAATACGCTTCCCGCTGCTGCATGCCCCAAAACCCGGAGACCACTGACAGCATGAGGATGAAGTAGGCGTTGATAAAGAACAGATCGGCCTTGACATAGCCTACGTGCCGCAGATATAGCAACAGCAGGTTGAGCAGGTATAGCACACTGACCAGCACGAACTGCCATACGCTGAACCTGCGTTCAGGCGCTTTTGCCTGGGTGTTGATCCAAAGCAAGGCGTTGATGTTGGCATACCCCACCCAGATCATGAAAAGGAAGGAAGCCACGATCAGGCTCAGCGAACTGTAGTTGACCAGGTGCAGGGCCGTGAGCAAGGGCGGGAAATCGGAATCCATGAAAACCAGGGCACCCAGCAGCCCGATGACGCCTGCCATGGCCAGCACCCGCATGGAAAAACGTACCTGCTGGTAGAAAGCCTGGAAAGCATAGCTTACGATTGCCAGCGAGATGATAAAGACCAGCAGCATGGTTTGACCGGTGCTGCTGCCCATCACCCCGAGCAGGTCCAGGTTGAAGGAAGCCAGCAGGAGCATCAGCAGCAGCATACCTCCGAAGTACGGAATACGCTTCATGGTACTGATGGCGGCGGTATAGAAGGCCAGGCAGATGGCCAGTATGAGCAGCACGGCCATGGCGGCGGCCGTATTCACAGTTGGAGCGGCTACATCATACTGCTCCGTGATCAGGTAGCCGTCTACGTAGAGCGTGAAGGGCTCCAACAGGCGGTTGATCTCGTTCACAGGCACCTGCACCACTTCCAGTTCCGTGAGCTTGTCCCAGGCGTAAGAGGCGTCCTCCCCTGTGAAGTAATGGTATACCCCCAGCATGAGCGCCACCACGGCCAGTAGCAGCAAAAAAAGATAGGGATACCTGGTGTCCGTATCCCATTTATTCCAAAACTTGATTTTGTTCATAGACAAGGCTGCTGATTATTCCAGTACTTTCGGTACTCTGAAATAATCGGAGTCTTTTTTAGGAGCGTTCTTCAGGGCCGCCTCATGCGACACATCGTTACGGGCAATGTCTTCGCGCACCACGTTCACCTCTTCCGACATGTGGATGAGGGGCTCGACGTCGGCAGTATCCAGCTCACGCAACTGGTCTACCCAGTTCAAGATCTTGTTCAGATCCTGCAGCATTTCCTGCTCTTTCTCCTCGTTGAACTCCAGCCTCGCCAGGTGTGCGATCTTTCTGATAGTTTGAATATCCGTTGACATATGTCTGATTGTGTTTCGTAATTTCTGTTTGAATAATGTGGTGCACTTTCGCTTTCAGCGCCGGCAGGTCCTGCAGCGTCATCCCCTTCGTATCGATCGGCTCATGGATCACGATCTTGAGCGGATGCCACCTTACCTTCAGCTTGCCATGCAGGTCAGGCAAAAACTTATGGTTGTAGGGCATGGTCACCGGCACGACCGGCAGCTGCTTCTCGATGGCCAGTTTGAAGGGGCCGTCCTTGAAGGGCAACAACTCCACGCCTGCCGTAGGCGGTATGGTTCCCTCCGGGAATATGATCAGGTTGCGTCCCTGATCCAGCGACCGCACCGATTGAATATAGCTTTTGGCACTGCTGATGGCGCTTTTCCGGTCTACCGAGATGTAGAGCTTTTCATACATCTTGCCCCAAAGCGGTATCTTCGTCAGCGAGCTCTTGCCTACAAAGTTAATAAAACCCGGTATGGCATGCAGCAAAAGTGGAATATCGAGGTAAGAACTGTGGTTCGGGGTGAAAATGTACTGCTCTTTGGGACTAAAGCGCATGTGCCACTCCACCTTGATAGGCGTCAGGAACATCCGCAGGGCGGAGGAAGACCAGAACCGGTTGATGCCGTGGGCATGTGGGTGCCAGCGCGGTTTCCGGATCAGCACCGCCTGGAACGGGTAGGTAAGCACAAAAGGCATCATGAACCAGGTGACGCACCAGGTGGTATAGAGTCGATGAGATAGGTATTTGAGCGCTTTCATGCCTTCAAATGTAAGAATAATCCACCAGTTAACAATCGAGGTATGCCGGCACTGAATTTCAGATTCATTTTGCCTTCCGCCTCCTCCCCTCGTCCCGCTTCCCCGTGTCTAGCTGCTCTGCTGCAAGAGCAAAGCCGCCTTCAGGATTCCGGCCACGCTGATGGCGTCTGTGATCTCATTGTTCAGGGCCATGCGCACGGCTTCCTGAAACGGCACCCGCCTGATGTGAAGCTCCTCTGTCTCTTCAAAAGCGGTTTCGCCGGCCTTTAGTTCCTGCGCCAGGAAAACAAAACCTTCCTCATCGGTCACCGAGTTGGAGGTATGCAGGCGGCAGATGTTGGTCCATTTGGCTGCCGTAAAACCGGTCTCTTCCTGCAGCTCCCGCTTCGCCGACTCCAGTATATCGTTTTCGATCAGGCCGCCGCCCATCGGTATCTCCCAGCTGTACTCTTTGAGCGGGTAACGGTACTGGCCCACCAGGTAGGTATAGCCTTCGTCGTCGATGGGGATGATGCCGATGGCCTTGTTCTTCATGCTCACTACCCCGTAGATTCCTTTGCCTCCGCGGGGGTTCAGCACCTGGTCTTCGCGCACTTTTATCCAGGGGTTCTGGTATACTTCTTCCGACGAAAGGGTCGTCCAGGGGTTGTGTTGTTCGTCTATCATAGCTCTGCTTGTATTCGCTGCAAAGATACGGTATACGGGATTGAGGGTAAGTATAATTTGTCCTGATTTCTGAGAACGGCGGGGCCTGGGCTGTGGTAGCTTCTTCCGGCCTGCACCATCCCTGGTAGAAGCGGAGAGAAAGAAAGCAGATATTCCCGTTTCAAATGCTCAGCGCAGCTTCTGCTGCCCTGTTTTTCTTTGCTGAACCAGCAGTATCAGATCCGTCAGATGGGTATAGATGACGATGGGTACGATCACCGCCGGAAGGAGAATAAACGGGAAATAGAGAATAGCCCGGTTGGGTTGCTCAAATCCGAACTGCTGGAAAGGAAGTTCAGCGGACAGGATCCCGTTCAGCATGATAAAGCTCACCAGGCACAGGGCGATGCCATTCCATGCAATCAGTAACGTGTTGTTTGCTTTCTTTGTAAGGATCAATAGCCCGATAACCGGCGCCGTCAGGCCCGCTGCGATATCAAAGTTCCTTCCTTCAAACGTCATCAGCTCCGGGATCATTTTATAGGTAAAAAGGAGGTATAGCACAATTTCTACCGGTACTCTGACCGTATGCAGGAAAGTGCTCGCTGCCAGATGCCGGTGTTTTAATACTTCATTTCGATACCTGGGCAACAGGCCCAAGACGATGAAAATTGCGATGGGTACTAACACGAAGGCAAATCTCGGAGGAAATGTATTTGTGTTCTGATAAAATCCCTGCAGGGCTAAAATGGATTGGAGGACACTCCAGGCAATGATCCCGAGGAGCAGGCTGCGTTTTCTGCCATTTGCAAAATAGAACATCACAATGGTGATGCCCACTGTGAGCAGGAATACCAAATTTATCCAATTAGGCAGGTTTTCTATCATAACAGGATGTTGCTAACTGCCCATGCTTCCGGACTCAGTCTTGAACTCCTTCTACGTGCAAACTGCTTCCTTATAAGACCAGACACGGCCTGCGCGGCCTGATCTTTCAAGAAAGACTACTTGGCTTCACATTCCAAAGTCACTACGGGCAGTCGTTTTAGTTAATTCCAGTTTCATTTGATACAGATCAAAGCCCTTTGCCCAGAAATCCTTTTCGGTACGTTCCAGCACAAAGCCCATCTTTTGGTAAAACCTGTAGACCAGTTGGGTCGTTCTCACCACGACGACGCGCACCGTATTTTTTTTCCTGATCTCATCCATCCGGTAGCGCATCAGTTCTTTTCCGATGCCTTTTCCCTGGAAATCGGGGTGAATAAGATCCCAGGAGATGCGGGCCAGGGTATAGTCATCGAAGTAGTTGATGCCGCCTGCCCCGATGATCCGCTCACCTTCTTCCACGACAAAGTATTGCTCCACATGCTGCTCCAGGTAGGCGTTAAAGTCCTCCTCTTCTGATACCGCAAAATACTCGGGCGTGTTGCGTCTGAGTATCTCGATCAGTTGTTCTTGGTCGTCTGGGGAGTAGGGTCGGATCATTTTTCTTTTAATTCTGACTTAGGGAGGAGATTTGCCGGCATTGATTTCTAATGACAACCGCACAGTAAAAGTGCCGACCTGCAGGCGTATAAAAAATTATACCCGGAGGCGTACCTGCTATACCTGTTGCCGGACCGTCACGGCGCCCGGTTCTTTGATGGCTAAGGTCTGCTGTTTTGTGGTTGTTTAATTGCTGTACAAGAGTAATTCTTCGTCTCGGTCTGGGAAGCAAAATGTCCTGGTAAACCGGAGCCCGATTTTTTCTAAAAGCCGGATGGACCTTACATTAGCAGGTATAGTTATGGCCGCAATCTTTGAAAGTTTTAACCGGTCTTTGGCATAGTTCATCGTCGCACTGGCTATTTCAAAAGCGTAGCCATTTCCGTTAAATTCAGGTAAAAAAGCAAACCCTATATCCGGATGGTCTAAAGTATCCCGGTTAAGAATTCCGCACATCCCGATCGCTTTCTGGTCCTCTTTCCGTTCTACCAGCGATAAGCCATAGCCATATTCCGCATAACTTTTTAGAGGTCCGTTTTCAAGATAGTGCCTGGCCT